>CAZMKY010000048.1:0-16753 GCA_964566835.1 uncultured Rhodobacterales bacterium | reverse complement strand
GTACTGGCGACGGATCTTGATGGGACGTTCCTTGGCGGCAGCGATGCCGACCGGCGTGCACTTTATCAGTTCATTGAAGATAACCGGCAGACCGTCGGGCTTGTCTTCGTCACTGGACGCGATCCTGAGTTCATCGCAGATCTTTGCCGTTCGGGCGTGCCTTGGCCGGAGTATGCGGTTGGTGACGTCGGGACGACGATTGCGCGTGTTTCGCCAGATCGGGGTGTTGAACCGATTGCCAAGCTGGAAGAGAGCATTGCGAAGGCGTGGGGGGATGCTGGCGAACGTGTAAAGGCTGCCCTTGCCGGGGTGCAGGGATTGACCCTGCAGCCGACGCCCTTCCGGTATCGTGTCAGCTTTGACCTAGATATGGACACGCTGGATGAGCGTGCGTTCGACATCGTCGAAGACCTGGGCTTCGATACGATTGTCTCGGACGACAAATTCTTTGATGTCCTGCCCAAGGGGATCTCCAAGGGCCCTTCAATTCTTAGGCTGGTCGAACATCTTGGGCTTGCCAAGTCTCATGTGCTTGTGGCCGGCGACACCATGAATGATGCGTCCATGCTGGAATGCGGTCTGCCGGCCGTCGCGGTTGGTGGATCCGAGAAATCCCTACTCGACCGGGTCGCGCACTTGCCCCACGTCCACGTCGCGAAAGCGATTGGCGCTGCAGGCATCACCGAGGCAATTGACGCCTTTGATCTTCACCCCCTTTCGATGGAGGCCTGAGATGTCCAGTGATCTGGTAATCGTTTATCACCGCCAACCCTATGAAGAGGTGGAGCAGGACGGGAAGATCGTCTTCCGCGAAAACTCCAGTCCGAACGGTATCGTCCCGACGCTCAAAAGCTTTTTCGGACGGGCCGAGAAAGGTGCGTGGGTCGCTTGGAAAGAAGCCGATGATCCATCCAACCCCGAGTTCGAGCGTAGCGTCGAGATCGAAGACAGCTTCGGAACCTACACCGTGTCACGCTTGCCGCTGACCAAAGAGCAGGTGTCGAGCTTTTATCACGTGACCTCGAAGGAGGCGTTCTGGCCGATCCTGCATTCGTTCAAGGAAAAGTATAACTATGACCCGGTCGATTGGCCGACGTTCCGCGAAGTGAACTGGGCTTTTGCCGAGGCCGCTGCTGCAGAGGCGGCTGAAGGGGCCAATGTCTGGATCCACGACTATAATCTGTGGCTGGTTCCGGGATACCTGCGCAAATTGCGCCCGGATGTTCGGATCTCATTTTACCATCACACGCCTTTCCCGGCGGCCGACATGTTCAACGTTTTGCCGTGGCGGAAAGAGATCATCGAGAGTCTTCTGGCGTGCGATATCGTCGGATTTCACATCCCGCGCTATGCAAACAATTTTGCCAGCGTTGTCCGCTCTCTTTTTGATACGGACGAGATTGAGCGCATCAAGGTCCCCGACACGATGATGGCTGAAGGATCGGCCCTGTCCGATCGCACGATGCCGACGCGCATCCGCATCGACGGGCGCGATGTTCATGTCTCTACTTCGCCTGTCGGCGTGGCCTATGACTACATTGACGGTTTGTCTCGGGAAGAAACGACGCGCCTTCGGACCGAGGACCTGAAGGCCGAATTAGGCGAGGCAAAGCTCGTCCTGTCCGTTGGTCGTACCGACTATACCAAGGGCGGTGCGGCCCAGTTGGAAAGCTTTGAGCGCCTGCTGGAGGCCAACCCGGATTTGCTGGGGAAGGTGCGATTGATGCATGTCTCAGTTCCCGCCAACCGCAACATGACGGTCTATGAAGACATCCAAAGTGAGTTGGAGATGTTGGCTGGCCGGATCAATGGTCGTTTCGGCACTCTGGAATGGCAGCCGATCGCCCTGATCTCTCGCCCGATCCCCTTCGCGGAACTTGTCGCCTACTACAAGGCGGCCGATGTTGCGTGGATCACGCCGTTGGCTGATGGCATGAACCTTGTTGCGAAAGAATTTGTGTCGTGCCGGTCTGACAATGACGGCGTTCTTGTCTTATCTGAGTTTGCAGGAGCAGCTGTGCAGATGCCATCCGCCGTGCTTTGCAATCCGTTCTCGCACCGGTCCATGGACAGTGCGATCCTGTCGGCACTCAATATGGAGAGTGAAGAGAGGACAACGCGGATGGGTGAACTGCGTCGCGGCGTGAATGCGTCCGACCTTGCGGCCTGGGCGGATGAGCAAGGGCGGTTGTTCCAACTGGCTGGCGGTCCGGATATGAAAACTCTGGACGCAGCATAGACAAAGACAGTGGCACTTTCCGGAAATCCGGCATGTGTCGGAACCGGAAGGGGTCGGACGAGTGACCGATATCGTTAAGGTCGAGAACCTGCGTAAAGTCTACGACGGCGGGTTCGAAGCGCTGAAGGGCATCAACTTGTCCATCAAAGAGGGCGAAATCCTCGCCCTGCTTGGCCCCAATGGCGCGGGCAAGACGACGCTGATTTCGACGATCTGTGGAATCACGACCCCGACAGAAGGGACCGTTACCGTCGGTGGCTATGACACCATCCGGGATTTCCGTCAGGCGCGTAGTCTGATTGGTCTCGTGCCACAGGAAGTCAATCTGCAGCCCTTGGAATTCGTGAAGAACACGGTGCAGTTCACGCGCGGGCTCTTCGGCAAGCCGCGTGACGATGCCTACGTCAACAAGATCCTGAAAGACTTGTCGCTGGACGATAAAGCGGACAGCCGCATCACTGCCCTGTCCGGCGGTATGAAACGGCGTGTGTTGATCGCAAAGGCGCTCAGTCACAGTCCGCGCATCCTGTTTCTGGATGAGCCTACCGCGGGCGTCGACGTCGAACTACGGCGCGATATGTGGGACGTTGTCGAAGCCCTTCGTGCGGAAGGCGTGACGATCATCTTGACGACGCATTACATTGAGGAAGCAGAGGCCATCGCAGACCGGGTGGGTGTCATCGCCGGGGGCGAGATCCTGCTTGTCGAAGACAAGGCCGAGTTGATGGACCGTCTGGGTCGAAAAGAAATGCGCATCCAACTTTCCGAGCCGTTGGCCGAAGTGCCGGGCGCCCTTGGTGACTACGAACTCACGTTGACGGACGAAGGTATGACATTGGTCTACACCTATGCGGCCCGGGGTCAGCGCACGGGCATAACGGCACTGCTGAAGGACATCCAGGATGCCGGGCTGATCCTGCGCGACGTTCAGACGTCGCAGTCCAGCCTTGAGGACATCTTCGTCGATCTCGTGAAGGAACCGGCATGAATTTTTACGCCATCCAAGCCATCTACCGTTTCGAGATGGCGCGCTTCTTCAGGTCCATCGTGCAGTCGCTGGTCTCTCCTGTTTTGTCGACGTCGCTTTACTTCGTGGTTTTCGGCGCGGCGATTGGCAGCCGCATTCAGGAAGTCGAGGGTGTCAGCTATGGGGCATTCATCGTTCCCGGACTGATCATGTTGTCAGTGCTGCAGCAGTCGCTCCAGAACGCGGCTTTCGGCATCTACTTTCCAAAGTTCATTGGAACGATCTTTGAAGTGCTGTCTGCGCCGGTCAGTTCCTTCGAGATCGTTGCGGGCTACGTCGGGGCGGCGGCGACCAAGTCCCTACTTATCGGGTCGATCATACTGGTCACATCAACATTCTTCGTGGACGTCCAGATCGCACACCCCATCGCTATGCTGACGTTCCTTGTCCTGACGGCTGTCAGCTTCTCTCTCTTTGGGTTCATTATCGGCATCTGGGCCAACAATTTCGAACAGCTGAACCTTGTGCCGTTGCTGGTCGTGACGCCATTGGTTTTCCTTGGCGGCTCGTTCTACTCGATCTCCATGTTGCCGCCATTCTGGCAAACCGTGTCGCTCTTTAACCCGGTGCTCTATCTCGTTTCAGGCTTCCGTTGGTCCTTCTATGGGACGGCAGACGTGCCGGTCGGAATCTCACTTTTTGCCATTGCTGCATTCACCTTGGCCTGTCTTGCCATTGTTTGGTGGATCTTCCGCACAGGTTGGCGCTTAAAGGCCTGATTTGCCTTGTTGCGCGGGGGCACGCGGCCTACATGCTCGTCCATGAGACGCTACCTGCCATTCGTGAAGAAGCCGCCACTGGTCCCGGTCATCCGGATGCAAGGTGTGATCGCTGCCCAAGCGCGTGGCGCCGCGTTGAGCGATGCTGCACTGGCCCCACTGATTGAGCGTGCCTTCGCCAAGGGCAAACCGGCCGCCGTTGCATTGTCCATCAATTCCCCCGGTGGATCACCGGCGCAGTCGTCCCTGATCGCCAGTCGCATCCGACGTCTGGCCGACGAGAAGGGGATCAAGGTCTATGCCTTCGTCGAGGATGTAGCAGCCTCTGGTGGATATTATCTGGCAACTGCTGCTGATGAGATCTTTGTGGACCGTCACTCTATCGTCGGTTCCATCGGCGTCATCTCTGCCGGGTTCGGCTTTCACGAACTGATCGACCGCTATGGGATCGAGCGGCGGGTCTATACCGCAGGCAATTCGAAATCGATGTTGGATCCATTCAAGCCGGAGAAGGCAGAGGATGTGGCGCGCTTGCGCGCCATTCAGGATCAGATCCACGCGGACTTCATTGATCAGGTCAAAACGCGGCGCGGCGCGCGGTTGAGCGGTGATGACCTGTTCACAGGCGAGATCTGGGTCGGCAAAGCGGCGGAAGATGTCGGCCTTGTCGACGGCGTGGCACATCTTGTGCCCAAGTTGAAAGAAATGTTCGGCGACAAGGTGCGGATCGATCCTTACCGCTTGCGACGTCCGTTTCTGTCTCGGTTGGGGGTGAGCGTTGTGGACGATGCTTTGACCCTTGCAGAAGACCGCGCCGCCTTCGCGCGCTTCGGACTATAGCGCCCGGATGCTTTCAAAGATCGTCATATTCTTTCTGATCGGCATGGCCATTCTTGGCATGTTTGGAAAGCTAAGGTTGCGGTTGCCGGGGCGTGACAAGCTGGCATCGCAGAAGTGTTCGGGTTGCGGACGGTACCGCATTGGCAAAGGGCCCTGTGCCTGTGGGAGAAACGGGTGACAGAGTTCTTGATGGCGGGCCTTGGCCTCGTGATTTTGCTGCTGGCCGGCGATCTTTTGGTGCGGGGTGCCGTGAATTCTGCCCTGCGCTTGGGAATCCCTGCGCTGATCGTCAGCCTGACAATAGTTGCATTTGGCACATCCGCGCCGGAGCTTCTGATTTCAGTCCAAGCCATTCATGAAGGCGCGCCCGGCCTCGCCCTGGGCAACGTCATAGGATCGAATACGGCCAATGTTCTGCTGGTCCTCGGCCTTCCTGCCTTGGTCGCGGGCTTCGCGACATCGCATTTCGACACAAGAAAAAGCTACATCTTGATGATGGTGGCTACCGTTGCTTTCGTGATCATGGCCTATCTTGGCCCCTTCACTTGGGTGCATGGTCTGTTCCTGCTGGCGCTCTTGGCCGTGGTCCTGGGCGATCAGGCACGTGAAGCGCTGTATCATCGACGAAATGACAAAAAGGATGCCGAGCCTGATATCGAGGGCAATGACCCGTCGATGCGGTGGTGGAAGATCCTGCTGTTTCTGGGGCTTGGGCTTGTTGGTCTGCCTCTCGGTGCTGACATCCTTGTCGACGCGGCGCGGGCAATTGCGCAGGACTATGGCGTCAGCGACAGTGTCATTGGTCTGACCCTGGTCGCTGTCGGAACGTCCCTGCCGGAGCTTGCCACGACCGTCATGGCAGCCGTGCGGCGGCAAGCGGATGTGGCGTTGGGGAACGTCATCGGTTCGAACATCTTCAACCTTTTGGCAATCATCGGGATTGCCACGCTCTTCGGTGAAATCCCGGTCGATAAGGCGGTCTTGAATTTCGACCTTTGGGTCATGGTCGGGGCCAGCGTTCTTCTGGCGCCGTTTGTATTCTCGGACTCATTGAACATGACGAAGCGTTGGGGCTTTGGTCTTTCACTTTGCTACGTCGTCTATGTCGTGCTCGCGGTGTCGCACGGATGACGAAGCGTGCACTGATCACCGGGGCAGGTGCCCGACTTGGCAAGGCGATGGCCTTGGCGCTGGGCGAAGACGGCTACGATGTCGTCGTCCACTACAATACGTCTGCCGACGCGGCCGAGGCCGTGGCCAGTTCGATCCGACAAGCCGGTGGAACCGCTGTTGCTCTTGCAGCCGACCTGACCGATGAAGCCGCCACACAATCGCTGGTTCCGCGGGCGATGGAGGCATTGGGCGGTCCGATAACTGTTCTGGTCAACAGCGCGTCGATCTTCGAACACGACGATATCCAGACGGCCACGCGCGAAAGCTGGGATGCGCATTTTGAGAGCAACCTCAGGGCGCCGTTTGTATTGACTCAAGCCGTTGCAGCGAACGCGCCAGACCCACTGATCGAGGGTGAATGGGACGAACCGCTGGCCCAAGCTCTTGTGGTCAACATGATTGATCAGCGCGTCCGCAAACTGACGCCAGAATTCATGACCTACACTTTGGCGAAGATGGGCCTATGGGCTTTCACACGAACTGCGGCGCAAGCGCTTGCCCCGCGCGTCAGGGTCAATGCGATCGGACCGGGCCCGACGTTGCAGGGTGCGCGCCAGTCGAGGGAAGACTTCAAGGCGCAACGATCAGCAACGATCTTGGAGCGCGGCGCGGACCCCGAAGGCATCGTCAGGGCGCTGCGATACTTCATCGAAGCCCGTGCCGTGACAGGCCAATTGCTGTGCGTCGATGGGGGGCAGCACCTTAGTTGGCAGACGCCAGATGTCATGGGGCCGGAGTGATCAAAGGCATCTTTTCTCGACATTCTGTCTTGACTTTTGCACCGCTCACAGCGCCGTTACATTCCTGTTACGAAATATTTAATGTTTTCAGTGTTTTGCAATTTGGGCCAAAAAATACACAATTAAATCAAAGACTTGAAATGTTGCCTAAAAATTAGGCAATCACGTGAAGTCACCCGAAAACAAAGAAAAAATCAAAACGTCGAAAGGTTATACAGAGAGTTATCCCCAGATCTCGTGGAAACCTTTTCCCTTGTTCCGCCCCGCAACTCATTGCAGCGCAGCCAAGAATCGGACCTAACCGGACCTATGACCGAAACACCCGAAAAGAACGTGAAGACCGGGCACGGCGTAATCGCTGACTATCTTCGCACGCTTGATGGGTCGCCCGGGGTTTACCGGATGTTGGATCCGAAAGGTGCGGTCCTCTATGTCGGCAAGGCACGGAACCTGAAGGCCCGCGTTTCTAGCTATGCGCGCCCAACCGGGCACACACCTCGGATCGCAAGGATGATCCGCGATACGGCGTCGATGATGTTCCTGACGACGCGGACCGAGGTTGAGGCGCTGCTTTTAGAACAGAACCTGATCAAGCAGCTGAAGCCGCGCTACAATGTGCTGGCGCGAGACGACAAATCCTTCCCCAACATTCTTGTGGCCAAGTCACATGACTTTCCGCAGATCAAGAAGCACCGCGGGGCGAAGAAGGAAAAGGGTGACTACTACGGACCGTTTGCAAGCGCTGGTGCCGTGAACCGGACGCTGAACCAACTGCAGAAAGTCTTCCTTTTGCGCAATTGCTCGGACGCGACTTTCGACAGCCGCACGCGTCCGTGCCTGCTGTATCAGATTAAGCGCTGCAGCGCGCCTTGTGTCGGCTACATTGACGAGCCCGGCTACGCCGCCTTGGTGCGTGACGCGGAACGGTTCCTTCAGGGCCGGACAACCAAGGTCCAGGCGAAACTGGCCGAAGAGATGCAGGAAGCCTCGGAAGCTATGGAGTTTGAACGGGCGGCCGCGCTTCGGGATCGGTTGCGGGCCCTGACGTATGTTCAGGGCAATCAGGGCATCAACCCGTCAGGCGTGGCAGAGGCTGATGTCGTCGCGCTCCATATGGAAGGGGGCCAGGCCTGCGTTCAGGTGTTCTTCATTCGGGCGAACCAGAACTGGGGCAACCGGGACTACTACCCACGCACGGGGTCCGGGGCAGAGGCCGCTGAAGTCATGCAGGCCTTTATCGGGCAGTTCTATGATGACAAGGACCCGCCGCGTTTGATCTTGCTGTCCGACGGCATTGAAGACGCGGAACTCATGTCCGAGGCATTGTCCGAGCGCGCGGGCCGGAAGGTCGAAATCGCTGTGCCTCAGCGCGGGGAAAAGAAAGACCTTGTAGCGGGCGCTTTGCGCAACGCCCGTGAAAGCCTTGCCCGCAAGATGAGCGAGACGGCAACGCAGGCCAAGCTTCTCCGCGGCCTTGCGGAGGCCTTCGATCTTGATCAGGCGCCTGCGCGCATCGAGGTCTACGACAACTCTCACATCCAAGGAACCAATGCGGTCGGCGGCATGATTGTCGCGGGACCGGATGGTTTCCTGAAGAGCCAGTATCGCAAGTTCAACATCAAGGATGAGACGCTTACACCCGGCGATGACTTCGGGATGATGAAAGAAGTTCTGACACGCCGATTCAAACGTCTGCTCAAGGAAGATCCCGATCGTCAAAGCGACGCGTGGCCGGATCTGTTGCTGATAGACGGGGGGCAGGGTCAGGTCAGCGCCGTGCACGAAGTGATGAGCGAATTGGGCGTCGAGGATGTGCCCATGGTTGGCGTTGCCAAAGGCATAGACCGCGATGCCGGCAAGGAAGAGTTTCACCGGATGGGGCAACGTCCAATGGCGCTGCGACGCGGTGATCCGGTGCTCTATTTCATTCAGCGCCTTCGCGACGAAGCGCACCGGTTCGCCATTGGTGCGCATCGCCAGAAGCGTTCTAAAGCCATTGGTGCGACGCCGCTTGATGATGTGCCAGGCGTCGGCGCGACGCGAAAGCGGGCTCTCTTGGCGCATTTCGGATCCGCCAAGGCGGTGACTCGTGCCGACCTTGCCGACTTGAAAGCCGTCGAGGGGATATCCGAGACGTTGGCCGAAAAGATATACGACTATTTCCACGCAAGTGGCTAAGCTTGCCCCCGCCATTGGAAAAGGGGGATGTCCATGTCGTTTAAATCAAAGCTTCAGGACCCAACGCAGCGACTGACGGCACATGTCTGCACCATTCCGTCCCCAGTTGTCGTGCAGGCCATGGTGGCGGGCGGCGCGGATGCCGTGATCATCGATCTGGAACATGGCGCCGTCGACTATGCCAGTGCGCATGCCATGATCGCCGCGACGGCCCGTTCCGAATGTGCGCCATTGGTTCGGGTGGCCGCCAACGAAGACTGGCAAGTCAAACGCGTCCTTGATCTTGGCGCAGAAGGTATCGTCTTTCCGCTGATCCGGACGGCCGAGGATGCTGAACGCGCCGTCAGCGCCACCCGGTATCCGCCGAACGGAACGCGCGGGTTCGGCCCCTTCATCGCACACAGCCACGAAGGGCTGGCTCTCATGGACTACCGCGGCGCGGTCGATGACACCCGTGTGGTTTGCCTGCTGGTAGAGACGCGCGACGCGGTCGAGAATATTGAAGCCATCTGTGCGGTGCCCGGCATTGATCTTCTGATCCCGGCGGCATTCGACCTTTCCACCGACTTTGGGGTCTCGGGGCAGTTCGATCATCCAGATGTTGTCGCGGCCATGGCCAAGATCGAAAGTGCTGCCAAGTCGGCGGACATCCCGCTTGGCAATGCGTGCCTGTCTGCCGAACAGGCAAAAGGTCTGTTCGCAAGGGGCTACCGTGTGATTGCGGGATTCGATGCCTTGTGGATGCGTGCACGCACGGCCGAGGTTCAAAGCTGGCTGGAAGACTGACGGCTCGTCGAGGTTTAGGACAATCTAGAACGCAGTGATTCCGGACAGACCCGGCATTGATGCGCTGGGCATCTCGATCATCGGCGCCATCTGCCCGACGCCCAACAGGATCGCAGTGAAGACGGCTGCATAGAACAGCAGCGTCGCGGTCAGGACGAAGCCATGCCAGATCGTGTTGTGGAAGGGCAAAGCGTCCCAGAGGTAGAAGGCGACGCCACCAGTGTAGAGCAGACCGCCCACAACCATCAGCAGGATCACGACGTTTGGCAGTTCAGAAAACGCATGCCAGCCGAGCCCGACGCCAACCCAACCCATCGCTAGATAAAGGCAGAGACCGATCCAGCGGAACCGCCCCGGCGAGATCAGCTTCAAGGCCACACCTGCAATTGCCGCGCCCCAGATCCCGCCCAGAAATGCGCCCGAAAGACCGGTGAGAACCGCCAAAGGCGTGAAAGTCCCGGCAATTTTCAGGTAGATGGCGGAATGGTCCAGACGCTGCAGCAGGCTGCTCCAACGGCCCTTCGCATTCATATTGTAGAGAGCGGAAAACAGCACCATCAGGGCCAGCGACGCGGCATAGATTGCTGAGGCTGCGATGACGGTGGGGCGGCCATCGGTCAGTGTCGTGACAGTGATCAGCGTCGGGACCGCGGCCACAACAACACCAAGACCCAGCACATGCACGATCCCATCTGAGAGAAGCTCGGCCTTGGAATAGGTGGTGCGTGGGTCTTTCAGGCTCATGGTTAATAAGTGTAACGCGAAAAGGTTAACGGACAACGCACACTCTTTCCCTTTTCATCACAACCGCGTATCCGAAGGCTCATGCGGTGGAATGTTCCGAATATGCTGACCCTGCTGCGCCTGCTTGCGGCGCCGGGGGTCGTTTTGATGTTTCTCTACTTCAGTCGGCCTTGGGCAGACTGGTTCGCCTTGGTTCTGTTTCTGGGCGCCGCCATCACCGATTGGTTCGACGGCTATCTGGCGCGATCATGGGGGCAAGAGACCAAGCTTGGCGCGATGCTGGATCCGATCGCCGACAAGGCGATGGTGGTGATCGCGCTTTTGGTCATCACGGGATATGCCGGGATGAACCCATTCATTCTGCTGCCCGCGACGCTGATCATCTTCCGCGAAGTCTTCGTGTCGGGCCTTCGGGAATATCTGGGTGACACGGCAGGCACATTGAAAGTGACCAAGCTGGCCAAGTGGAAAACCACGGCGCAGATGGTGGCTATTTCGGTTCTCTTTTCGACCGGCGCTTTTGAGCACTACTTTGGCATGCAGAGCTTTGGCATGGACAATGCGATGGTGGCCGACATCCTTGCGGGCAACGTCGAAGATCACCTTGGCCTCGTTTGGAAATACAATGGCGCGATCTACAGTTGGTGGATTGGTGTCATCCTGCTTTGGGTGGCGGCTCTTCTGACCGTCATCACAGGGTTCGACTATCTGAAGAAAGCCATGCCGCATCTGAAGGACGATCAATGATTGACGTGCTTTACTTTGCTTGGCTGCGAGAGCGGATCGGTCTGCCAAAGGAGCGCTTGGATACGAAGGCCAAGACCGTTGCTGAGCTGGTGGATGAATTGCGCGCGCGGGAAGAGCGCTATGCAATGGCGTTCGAAGATATTTCCGCCGTGCGCGTGGCTGTTGATCAGGAACTGACGACGTTCGATGCTTCCATCGAAGATGCACGGGAAGTGGCGTTTTTCCCACCGATGACGGGGGGCTGATGGCCGTTCGGGTGCAGGATGTCGCCTTTGACTTGGGCGCAGAGGTCGAAGCCTTCGCGAAAGGCCGTTCGGAAGCCGGGGCGATTGTCACATTCTCAGGGATTGTGCGGGGCGATGGCGGGATGACGCATATGGACATCGAGCATTATCCCGGCATGACAGAAAAAGCGCTGGCCGCGATTGATGCCGAAGCGCAGAGCCGCTGGTCGCTTGAAGGCAGCCTTGTCATTCACAGACACGGGACGCTGCGGGTCGGCGAAATCATCATGATGGTCGCAACGGCAGCCCGTCACCGAAAGGATGCTTTCGAGGCAGCCGAGTTCTTGATGGACTATCTGAAAAGCCGCGCACCCTTTTGGAAGAAAGAGCACGGGGGCGATGCCGTCGGGTGGGTTGCCGCCAAGGATGACGACGAAACCGCTCTTGATCGCTGGTAGCTCTGTCGCCGAAGGCGTTTAGGCCTGATCGCCTTGATTGGCGCGTTCGATATAAGCGCGCAGTTCTTCAGCCTCATGCCGCGCCGCACGTAGGCCGTCCATCGCTGCTTTCAGCTCTGCTTCGGTCTGATGCAGTTGATTGCTGAGCTGGGCTTCGCGCTGCTGCATGTACGTCACCGCTTGATCCCGCGCATCCTCGGCTTCGTGCAACTCGTGCGCCATCCGGTCCAGATCGCCCATGTCTGCCTTTGAAGATCGCGTAATGCGCGACACCAGCCAATGGCAGAACCAGCCAATCAGGAAGGCCACAAACAGGATGCCGGCCACGGCCAGCACTAGGTCTTCACGGCTCATTCTGTGCCCTCACTTTCTTCGGTCGCCTCGACATCTTCTGAAGCCTCCGGCGTCAGCAGAGTGAATTCGATGCGGCGGTTCGCTTCGCGGCCCTCGGCAGTGTCGTTGTCCGCAATCGGGTTCGCTTCGCCATAGCCCTTCGCCGTCAGGTTCGAAACCAGGACGCGCCGGGCCAGAATGGCATTCAAGACGGCATCTGCCCGCGCTTGGCTTAGTGATTGGTTCATTGTTTCGCGACCCTGGCTGTCAGTATGCCCGGCAACCTCCATCGGAACTTCCCCGCAATCGCGCAGGATATCTGCGATCTGGTCAATGACCTCACGTGCGCTTGGATCAATGTCAGACGATGAGGGCGCAAAGGTGATCTTGTTTGCCTCCAACGCGCTGTTGATGCTGGACACGCATTCTTCCGGCGTGGGCAGGGCCGCAAGCGGGTCGAGCGCTTCGGAGTAACTTACGTCAATTTCGAACTCTGCGCCGTCGGCCAAACCGTCGGACATCAGGCGCGCAATCTCGTCCGAGGCGTCCTGCCGCCCGGTCACACCACTGACGCTGATCGTGTCGGGGGAAACGATGATGGCACCGTTTTCAAGAACCGAAAGCGCCTCAAGCGCGACAAGAACGCGAGTGGACCATCCAGCGGGCAGATCGTCCACAACACGCGTGGCTGGCGTCAGATTGCGGCTGCCGAATGCTGCGGCGGCAAAGCTTCGCACCACTTCCTGCACCTGTTCAGAGGGCAGGCGGCCACGCATCTGCAAGGCACCCTCTGGCGAAAGTGTTGCAACGAATTCAGGCGGAGCGTCAGCGTTCGGATCTTCTTCTGGCACCTCGGGCCGGATCGCGGTCAGCGTGAACACACCGGGCAGCGCCTGATCCAACGTCCCGATTGCAAGATCAAACGCGTCTTCCGGCGCGCCTTCTTTGGAGATCAGCGACACATCAGCGTTCGAGATCGTCAGTGTGCCGCCGCCAACATCGTTCAGCGCCTTGATGGCGGCTGCTGCAGCATCGCCCCAGAGGCGTGACGGCACGCCCAGACCAAGACGGCACTCGGCATTGCCGGACAGACCAGCCAGCCGCGCCGCCGAGAGAATCTTCTCGCGCGAGGCTTCGGTGTCGGCAGAGCAGGCGTCGAAGCGGCCAACCCCTTCGTTCAGCACGTAGCGCAATGTAAAGGGCGAGATGACCGGACGTGGCGCAGAGATATCAAGCGTCAAATCAAGCGCTTCCGGTTTGTTGGCGCTTAGGCTTTGCTCCAGCTCCCGTTTCTCATTGGGGGCGGTCGTGACCGCCGAGATCGTGACATTCTCAGGCGTCACCGTGACCTTCGCTCTTGGCAGATCGCCAAGCTGATTCAGCGCGAATTCGACGGCTTCTACCCAGCCTTCGGGCTCCGGGTGGTCCGCAGTCTCTAATAGTTCGCTTACCGGTGCCCCCTCTGCAGCGCCCTCAGCTGAGGCGACAATTTGTTCGATGTTCGTGGCCGCGGGGACCAGCCCGATGATCGAGATGCCGTCATCGTTTTGCAGGATCTCGATGACGAAGGGCGGTGGGGCAAGGTCTGGGACGTCCGACACTGTCATCTCGTTGGCGATGCGGCCCGCATCAACAATCTGACCAGCGGCCGTCAAAGCGGCAAACCGTGTCGCTTCATCGGGCGCTTCGCCCGTCAACTCTACCGCAAGGCCATCCACCCGCGACGACGCCCAATCAAAGCCACCCTCGGCCAGGACGCGGGCCATTTCGTCTTCGGTGACGCCTTCGACATAGTCCGCAGCCAAAGAGGCCGCGACATAGCTGCCCGCGGCAGCGGACACGACAAGAACGATGGGAAGAAAGCGGCTCATAACGGGGGAGTGTTAGTCCGACTGGGCGGGCTTCGCAATCACAGCAGATGCGCGACGGCAAGAAACAGCACAGGGATCATCCCCGCATCGCGATTGGACCGGAAGACAGTCATGCAAACCTCGGGGTCTTCGATGTCCAGCTTGCGGATTTGCCAAGCAAGGTGCCATCCGAAGGCCCAGATGCCACCCAGTGCAAGCGTCAGCTGAAGCACGTTGGATGTGTCCGCCAAAGCCGCAACAAAGGATCCGCACAGCAGCAGAACCGTCGCAATCAAGAACCACCGAAGCCAGCGTGGAGTGTTCTGGCCAAAGAGGCGCGCCGTCGATTTCACGCCGATCAGTGCGTCGTCTTCCGTGTCTTGGTGCGCGTAGATCGTGTCGTAAAACAGCGTCCATACAATGCCTGCCGCATAGAGCAGGATCGCTGGCAGGGTGGGCCATGCGCCGGTGACAGCGGAATAGCAAAGAAGCGCGCCCCAGTTGAAAGCCAATCCTAGAAAGGCTTGCGGCCACCATGTGAAGCGCTTGGCGAAGGGGTAAATGCAGACCAGAGCCAACGACCCGATGCCCAGAGCGATCGCGACGGGAGGAAAGGTCAGCAGAATGGCAAAGGCCAGCAGGCTTTGCAGCACCATCCAGACCACGGCCCCCCGGACGGTGACTTGCCCTGATGGAATAGGCCTGGACCGTGTCCTCGCGACCGAACCATCGATGTGGCGATCCGTGATGTCGTTCCAGGTGCAGCCTGCGCCGCGCATCAAGAAGGCACCCATGCCAGAGCCGAAGACGACCCAGGCATCGAACTGTACGATCTCGCCTTTGGCGAGCGTTGCAAGGGCGACCGCCCAAAGACAGGGAATCCAGAGCAGCCATGTGCCAATCGGTCGATCTGCGCGGCTGAGGCGCAGGTAAGGGCGGCTCCACTTGGGGGCATAGACATCCACCCAATTGTCCTTCACGGCATCGGCAACTTGTCCGTCTGGCAATGGGTCGGTCTGGGTCATATGGTCTGCATCCATGACACGCGCGAAAATCAGGTTGTTTGTAGATCACCCGCTTGGGCAGGGGCAATCGGTTCCGCTGAGCCGCGACAATGCGCATTACCTCTTCAATGTCATGCGGCAGGGTAAAGGGGACAGCATCGCGCTTTTCAACGGGCGGGATGGTGAGTGGACGTCGGAGATCGCCGAGGCAGGCAAGAAGGGCGGCATTGCCGTCTGCCGCGACCAAGCTGCGCCGCAGCTCAATCCGCCAGATCTTTGGGTCCTGTTCGCACCAATCAAAAAAGCACGGACGGATTTCATTGTCGAAAAGGCGGCTGAAATGGGGGCGGCGCGCATCTGCCCGGTGCAAACCGAATTCACAAATGCGGAGCGTATCCGGCAAGATCGCCTGCAAGCGCACGCGGTTGAAGCCGCAGAGCAATGTGGCGGCACATTTGTGCCCGAGGTGGCCAACCTTACCAAGCTTTCCGATCTGCTGGCGGCCTGGCCCTCGGATCGCCATCTGATGTTCTGCGATGAGCTTCTGGCCGATGATCCGTCAGCTTTGCCTCAAACGACAAAAGGCGCCCCCTGGGCCATCCTGATCGGACCAGAGGGTGGTTTCTCAGACTCAGAACGCGGGCGGCTCCGGGGCTTGGACCTTGTGCACCCGGTCTCCCTTGGGCCAAGGATCCTGCGCGCGGACACAGCAGCGGTGGCGGCGATGGCGCTCTGGCAGACCGCACTTGGGGATTGGTGATGCTCGCGACCTGTGCCGTGCTTGGCATTCATGTTTTTGATCACGCCCGCAAGACACTGTTCCGCGAACCGTTCGTGGTGGCGGCATGAGCTTTCTTCGTCCGGAAGCGGCCGCCACTTTGATGCGCTGGCGCGAGGCGTTGGTCGGCATGGCGACGCTGGGGCTTGGGCTTTGGTTGTCATTGACGTCCTTCGGGGCAGTTTTCTTGATTGGTCTTGGGCTGTCTGCGTTTGGATTCGGGTTGGCCGTCACGGGTGTGCAGCGCGCACGCTTTCGCGGGGCAGCCGGTGCGGCCGGCCTCGTTGAGATCGACGAGCGGCGGGTGACCTATCTGGGCCCCTTCGGTGGTGGCGCGATGGATCTTGACGACGTCATGTCGCTGGCCATCCACCCGCATCCGGCTTGGCTTTTGACAGATCGCGGCGGCGAAAGGCTGATGATACCGGTGGGCGCCAAAGGGGCCGACGCGCTTTTCGACGGCTTCAGCGCTTTGCCCGGCCTGTCCCCTCACAGACTTGTGACGGCCGTGCGCATGCCGCCGTCGGAAACTGACGTCATCTGGCGCCGTCCGCCGCGCCCCACTGATTGACTTCCCGCGTCATTCGCGCAAACCGTCAGGCTCAGAAAAGTCAAAGGACCGACGCCCATGTCCATCCCCCAGTCCGGTGGCGGACCGATAGAAAACTATTCCCAACTGGCCGAATACCTGGAAAGCGGTTGCAAGCCGAAGGACGAATGGCGGATCGGGACCGAGCATGAGAAGTTCGGATACTGCAAGGACACGCTGAAGCCACTGCCTTATGAGGGCGCGCGCAGCGTGAAGGCGGTCCTGGAAGGGTTGCGGGATCGGTTCGGCTGGACGCCGCTGGAAGAGGCCGGGAACATCATTGGCCTGACCAAAGACGGCGCCAATGTCAGTCTGGAACCTGGC
>CAZMKY010000047.1:0-10669 GCA_964566835.1 uncultured Rhodobacterales bacterium | reverse complement strand
GCCGCGGCGAAAGCGTTGTTGGAGGCGGGATGCAGCGCCGTCGCTGTCCTATTTGCCAATGCCTATGCCAACGCCGAGAACGAAGATCGTGCGGTCGCAGCTGTTCGCGCCATCTGGCCAAACGCGCATGTCAGCGGCTCGGCGGAAATCCTGCCCGAGATCCGCGAATTCGAACGCTTCTCGACCACAGCGCTCAACGCCTATCTACAGCCCGAAGTGTCAGGCTATCTGGATCGGCTCGACACGGCCCTGAGCAACGGTGGCTTTGCCGGTGAGTTCCTGATCGTGCAATCCAATGGCGGCGTGATGAGCACGAATGTCGCCTGCCAACTGCCTGTGCGCACGGCCCTTTCCGGGCCGGCGGCGGGTGTCATCGCCGCCGGGCATATCGCAACAACGGCTGGGTTTGAGAACGTCATCACGGGCGATATGGGCGGGACGAGCTTTGACGTCGCGCTGATCTCTGAAGGTCAATCCATGCTCTCGCCACAGACATCCATCGACTTTGGCATGGTTGTCCGCACCCCGATGATCGAGATTACGACGATCGGCGCGGGTGGTGGATCCATCGCTTGGGTCGACAAAGGCGGGCTCTTGAACATTGGTCCAGAAAGTGCCGGATCGACCCCAGGTCCTGTTGCTTACGGACAAGGAAATGATCGCCCCACCGTGACAGACGCCAATGTCGTCTTGGGTCGCATCGATCCCGAAAGCCCCATCGGGGGCAAGCTGGAGCGTCTGGACGTCGAAGCCGCCAAGCGTGCCATCGACATCCATGTGGGGCAGAAATTGTCGCTGAGTGTGACTGAAGCCGCCGAAGCCATTTTGCGTGTCGCCAACTCCCGCATGGCCGGTGCCATCCGCCTCGTCAGCATTGAACGTGGATTTGATCCCAAGCGCTTTGCTTTCATGCCGTTTGGCGGTGGTGGCGCGCTGCACACCGGCGCAATGCTGAAAGAAGCGGGTCTGGGCCGCGCCATCGTGCCCCGCTATCCCGGCGTGACCAGCGCCATGGGCTGCGTTGTGGCGGACATGCGTCAGGACTTCGTGCAAACGATCAACGCACTGACCGCCGCACTGGATACAAAGGCCTTGGGCGACATTCTGCAACGCCACGTCGACGACGGCGCGGCCCTTCTTGATGCTGCCAAATCCCGCTTTGATCAGCGCGACATCGTCGTTGAACTGGACATGGCTTATGTCGGTCAAACGCACACCGTCGCCGTCCCCTTGGATGTCAAAGTGACCGAGGCGGGCGTGACACCGCCGACGCAAGACGAGATCGAGAAGGCCTTTGATACCGCCTACATGGCGACATATGGCAGGCTTCTGAAAAACGGCGCGCGGCGGGTGATGAACCTGCGCACCGCCGTCATCGGGCGCCGCCCAAAGTTCGATCTGACATCGCTGGCCCCCACCGGCGGCAGCGTCGATGCGGCATTCGTCGGAACCCGTTCGGTCCATTTCGGCGACGAATGGTTCGAAACAGCGATCTACAACCGCCTCGATCTACCCGTGGGCGCCAAGATCGAAGGTCCAGCCATTCTGGTCCAGCCCGACACGACCGTCCTCATTGACCCCGGCCTAGAAGGTCGTGTCGACGCATTTGGAAATACAATCATTGAACCGAAGGAGGCCTGAGATGTCCGAGACCATGGATCCGACACGCACCGCGCTTCTGACAATTGATCTGCAGAACGACTTCTTGCACCCCGAGGGCGCGTACGGACGTGCCGGACAAACGTCAGACTTGATCGCGGCGCTGCCTGATCGGATCAAACCCGTGGTTGATGCGCTTCGCGCTAAGGGTGGCACATATATCAGCGCGCAGTTCACGCTTGTGCCCGGCCCCGGCGGCGAACCTCTGATCGCGCCCCATCTGAAGAAATTGCGCCCCTTCCTTGGCAAAGGTGACTTTGCCCCGGGCGCTTTCGGTCACAGCCTGGTCGATGCCCTCGCCCCCGCGGACTACACAGTCGAAAAAGTCGCCTATTCAGCGCTTTATCAGACGCGGCTTGAGTACATTCTGCGTGCCCTCGACATCGACACATTGATCATCGGCGGCATCGTGACGAATGGCGGCGTGGCCAGCACAGTGCGCGACGCGCACCTGAGGAACATTCATACGATTTTGTTGTCGGATGGCTCTGCCGCGTTCAATCCCGACGTACATGACGCGACCTTGGTGTCCTTGGGGTCCATCACACCGATCGTCAGCTGCGAAGAAATGTTGGAGCGCCTGACATGAGCCTCAGAACACGTCTTCAATCGGAAAAAATTCTTGTGGCACCGGGCGTCTATGACGGCCTGACTGCCATGTTGGCAGAACAGGCCGGGTTTGAGGCGCTCTACCTCTCTGGCGCGGCCGTGGCCTACACACGACTTGGCCGCCCGGATATCGGCCTGACGTCCGTCTCGGAGATGGCCGATACGATGTCGTTGATCCGGGATCGCGTTGGCTTGCCCGTCATCATCGACGCCGACACAGGCTTCGGGAATGCCCTGAACGCGCAACGCACGATGCGGCTTTACGAACGTGCTGGCGCGACCGCCTTGCAACTGGAAGATCAGACATACCCCAAGCGCTGCGGCCACCTGACGGACAAGTCGCTGATCCCGGCGACCGAAATGACGGGCAAGATCAAGGCGATGGCTGATGCGCGCGCCTCGGACGAGACGCTGATCGTTGCGCGAACCGATGCCGTGGGGGTCGAGGGTTTCGGCGCCGCCGTCGAACGGGCCGAGGCCTATATCGAAGCTGGCGCAGACGTCCTGTTCATTGAAGCGCCACGGTCCGGCGACGAGCTTAAGACCGTCGCAGACCGCTTCGGCAACCAGATCCCTCTTCTGGCGAATATGGTCGAAGGCGGCGCAACACCTGTGCAAAGCGCCAATGATCTGGAAGCGCTTGGGTATTCGATCGCGATCTTCCCCGGCGGCATCGTCCGTGCCTTGGCGAGAACCGCGAACGAATATTATGAAAGCCTGCACCGGAACGGCAGTAACACTCCCTTCAAGGAACGCATGTTCGACTTTGACGGGCTGAATGAAAAGCTGGGCACAAGCGCGCTTTTGGCCGAAGGCGCGCGCTACGACGCCGGGCAAGATGACAGTTGAGCCGCCCCCCGTCGGTGGCTTCGACTTCGACGTCCCGATCCTGATCATCGGCGCAGGCGCCTGCGGCTTGGTCGCGGCGCTGTCGACCACTGAACATGGCGGCGAGGTTTTGGTGGTCGAAGCCGATGCCGTCCCGTCCGGGTCCACGGCGCTGTCCGCCGGTTTGATCCCGGCGGCGGGCACGAAGGCACAGGCTGCTGCCGGGATCGAGGACCGACCGGCGCTTTTTGCCGAGGATATTCAAGCCAAGGCCAAGGGCGAGAACCCGCCAGAGCTTGTCCAGACCTTGGCGGAGAATGCCGGACCGGCCATCGACTGGCTTTCAGATCGGTTCAAGCTGCCCTTCACGGTCGTGGATGACTTCGACTATCCGGGCCACAGCCGACGTCGGATGCACGGCCTGCCGACACGCGCAGGGCAAGAGTTGATCGACCGCCTGCGGAGCACGGCGGAAGACGCGGGCATTGATATCATCTGCAATCGCCGCGCCAGGACACTCTTTGTCGAAGAGGGCGTGATCAAGGGTGTCGCGCTCGATGGGCCCGAGGGCGTCGAGACAGTCGGCTGCGACGCCCTTGTCCTGGCCTGCAATGGCTTTGGCGGCAACGCCGAGATGGTCGCGCGCCATATGCCCGACATCACAGGGGCGGTTTGGTTTGGTCACAGCGGAAATCAGGGCGATGCGATCGGATGGGGGCAAGCCTTGGGCGCGCGGATGCTGCATCTTGGGGCCTATCAGGGTCACGGCAATGTCGCGTCACCGCATGGTATTCTGATCACCTGGGCCGTCATCACGGAAGGCGGCATTCAGGTGAACCTGAACGGCCACCGCTTTTGGGACGAAAGCCAAGGCTATTCCGAGGCGGCGCGCGCTGTCCTGGCTGAGCCGGATGGCGTGGCGTGGACGATCTTCGACAGCCGCATCGCAGGCGTTGCGCGCCAGTTTCAGGACTTCAAGGACGCCGAGGCCGCAGGCGCCATCCGAATGGCAGAGAGTTTGGCAGACCTCGCCGCAGTCTGCGATCTGGACCCGCAGGCATTGGAGGCGACCGTCACGTGCTTGCCGCAGGGCGGGACAGATGCGTTTGGACGTCGGTTTGAAGGCCCGCCTCTGACACCGCCTTTCGCCGCCGTGCGCGTGACCGGCGCACTGTTTCACACGCAGGGCGGGTTGGAGGTCGGTCCTGACGCGCGTGTTCAGCGCAAGGAAGGTGGCACTTTTGCCAACCTCTTCGCCGCAGGCGGTGCGGCGGTCGGTGTTTCGGGGAAAGGTGACAGCGGTTACTTGTCCGGTAACGGGTTGCTGTCGGCGGTCGTCCTCGGACGGATTGCGGGCCGATCAGCCGCCATGCTTTCAGGCTGACAGCACTACGGCTTCGGATCACCAAAGTGACGCGCCGCCAAAGGTGCGCCCAGAATGACGACAAAGATCCTTAGAACATGGTGCGCGACAACAAAGGCGACGTCGGCACCCACGATCAAGGCCAGGACCGTCAGTTCGGCCTGCCCGCCCGGCGCGAAGGCCAGAAGCGCCTCCATTCCCGGTGCCAGGTCCAAAAGAACCACGGCCTCCACCACAAGGATCGTCAATATGATCAGGATCACACAGAAGCCGACGCCGGCCAGAAGATCCCGCCGCACCTCGTCCATCGTGATGCCGGAATACTTGGCACCGATTGTCGTGCCGATGAAGAACTGGGCCGCCCAGATCGCCTCGGCGGGGGGACGAAAATGCAAGAAGCCCGCCAGCGTCACGATCGCTGTCAGGATCAACGGCCCTAGGATCGAAGCCCCGAAAAGCCCGACCTTCAGCGCAGCCCACCAGCCAACCAAGGCACAGACGACCATGAGCGCAAGCTCGTGCAGCGGCACGGTATTGGCCGGAACGCCCGGCGGGTTGGTCAGATCAGCGGCCCAGATCCCTTTCAGCAAGAACGGTAAGGCCACGACGATGACAAGAACCCGCGTTGCATGGATCAGCGATAGCGTACGTGGGTTACCCCCGGCTTCTTCGCCGAAGATCAGCATATCTTGCAGACCACCCGGCATGGCAGAGTAATAAGCCGTTGGGAAGTCGTAGCCCCAGACGCGTTGAAAATAAGGGACACCGACGACGCCAATGACAACGATCGTCACCGGCATCAAAAGAAGCGTTGGCCACATCGCCGGAAAACTCGCCAGAACGGCGGGCGTCAGTGTCGCGCCAACCGCCACGCCCAGAATGGTGCGCATCCCGTCGTTCAGCGGTTTGATCCCCCCGAGCCGCAAGCCCAGAAGCGCGCCCAAAAGACAGGCTGCGATCGGACCAAGCAGCCATGGCAAGGGAATTTTGGCCCAGTGAAAGACGGCAACCCCCACCAGAGCAATCGCAAAGGTCAAAGCAACCGGTTTCATTCAGAACGGCTTTCAGCCAAGGGCGTGGCATCCGCTAGGGCCTTTCGCGGGGCACGCGATATCTGGCAAAGGCGGACAGCAGAATGTTGATCGAACACTTCACTTCTATGCAAGCACATGCGCCAAAGTCCAGCGACGTGCATACGGCCTTGGCTCCAAATCAACCGGTGGTTTTTCGCCGCCATATGAAAATAAGGGATTCCCTTGGCGAATCGCTTGTGGCATTGTCGATCCACGGCCCCGCCAGAGGGTCACTTAAGGCAGGCAAATGACCAACACCCTGAAACGCCCCGCGCTTGGTGTCATCGCGTATTTTACGCTGATGTTTGTCCTTGCGCTCTATTTCACCTTCGCCTCCGTGCAGGGTGACTTCGGGCTGTTCCGCCGGGTCCAAATTGAGGCCGAAGCCGCGACCCTTCGCGCCGAAAAAGCCCGCCTGACCGCAGAAGTCGCAGCACTGGAAAACAAGACCCGGCGCCTCAGCGACGACTATCTGGATCTCGATCTTCTCGACAGCCAGGCACGTGATGTTCTGGGCCTCATACGCTCCGACGAAATCGCGCTGAACTAAACCTCGACCCAAGCGTTGCATCCAAAGCATGGCGGCATTGCGGGGGTGCGGCATGGTTTACCGTATTATTCCGCAACGTCATCGTGTAAGGATGGTTTAACGCTGAACAATAATTGCCGGGACCGAAGGGAGCTACCTGCCGATGGCCGCGAGACGCGCTAAGAAGACGGAAACGTCGAACGCTTCGAAAGAAGATCTGCTTCACTATTACAAAGAAATGCTCAAGATCCGCCGTTTTGAAGAAAAGGCGGGCCAACTATACGGCATGGGTCTGATCGGCGGCTTCTGCCACCTCTATATCGGTCAAGAAGCTGTGGTTGTGGGCCTTGAGGCCACGACGGAAGACGGCGACAAGCGCATCACCACCTATCGCGACCACGGTCATATGTTGGCCTGTGGCATGGATGCCAAGGGCGTCATGGCCGAGCTTACGGGCCGCGAAGATGGATATTCCCGCGGCAAGGGCGGGTCTATGCATATGTTCTCCAAGGAAAAAGACTTCTACGGCGGGCATGGCATCGTGGGTGCCAACGTACCGCTTGGTGCCGGTCTTGCGTTCTCGGACAAGTACAAAGGCAATGACCGCGTGACCTTCACCTATTTCGGTGACGGCGCGGCCAACCAAGGTCAGGTCTACGAGACCTACAACATGGCACAGCTTTGGGAATTGCCGGTCATCTTCGTGATTGAGAACAACCGATATGCCATGGGCACAAGCGTCCAGCGCGCGACCAAGTCGCCGTCGCTTTGGGAACGCGGGGCCGCCTACGGCATTCAGGGCGAAGAAGTGGACGGTATGGATGTTCTGGCGGTGAAGGCTGCGGGCGAACGCGCCGTGAACTACTGCCGCTCGGGCAAAGGCCCTTACATCCTTGAGGTCATGACGTATCGCTACCGCGGACACTCCATGTCCGACCCGGCCAAATACCGTACCCGCGACGAAGTGCAAAAGATGCGCGACGAACGCGACCCGATCGAACAGGTCCGCAAACGGCTCATCGATCAGGGCATGGCAGAAGAGGCCGAGCTGAAGGCGATCGACAAAGAGATCAAGGATCTCGTCAACGAAGCGGCCGAGTTCTCCAAGGAAAGCCCGGAGCCGGATCTGGCCGAACTCTGGACCGATATCTACATCGAAGACGGCGAAGCTGCGCCGCAGAACGCCTGAAAGGAGGGATAGAAAGATGGCAACACAAATTCTCATGCCCGCGCTGTCCCCCACGATGGAGGAAGGCACGCTTGCTAAATGGCTGGTGAAGGAAGGCGATACCGTCTCCGCCGGTGACATCATGGCCGAGATCGAGACTGACAAGGCCACGATGGAATTCGAAGCCGTCGACGAAGGCATCGTCGGCAAGATCCTTGTCGCCGAAGGCACAGAGGGTGTGGCCGTGAATACGCCCATCGCTGTTCTGGTCGAAGAGGGCGAAAGCGCAGACGACGTGGCCGAGGCCCCTGCCCCGGCCGCAGAAGAAGAAGCGGCGCCCGCACCTGCCGCCGAGACTGCCCCGGCAACGCCCAAGGCAATGGTGCAATCCGACCGCTCGCCGGACTGGGATCCGGATGCCGAGATGGTCGATACGACCGTTCGCGAAGCACTTCGCGACGCGATGGCTGAAGAGATGCGCCGCGATGACACCGTGTTTGTCATGGGCGAAGAAGTGGCCGAATACCAAGGCGCCTATAAGATCACTCAGGGCCTTCTCGATGAATTTGGCGCGCGCCGTGTGGTCGACACCCCGATCACGGAACACGGCTTTGCTGGTCTTGGCGTCGGCGCATCCTGGGGCGGTCTGCGCCCGATCGTGGAATTCATGACGTTCAACTTCGCCATGCAGGCGATCGACCACATCATCAACTCGGCCGCCAAGACGCTTTACATGTCGGGCGGTCAGATGGGCAGCCCGATCGTATTCCGCGGCCCGAACGGCGCCGCTGCACGCGTTGCCGCGCAGCACAGCCAGGACTACGCCGCGTGGTATGCTTCAATCCCAGGGCTGAAAGTTGTGCAGCCTTACTCGGCCGCGGACGCAAAAGGACTGTTGAAGTCGGCCATCCGCGATCCGAACCCTGTAGTCTTTCTTGAGAACGAAATTCTCTATGGTCGCTCCATGCCGGTCCCGAAGGTCGATGACCTGACGATCCCGTTCGGCAAGGCGCGCATCTGGCGCGAGGGCACGGATGTGACACTGGTCTCCTGGGGGATTGGCATGACCTACACCCTGCAGGCCGCGGAAGAGCTTGCCAAAGAAGGGATCGAGGCCGAGGTCATCGACCTCCGGACGCTCCGCCCGCTCGACATGGCAACCATCATCGAAAGCGTGCAGAAGACGAACCGCTGCGTGACCGTGGAAGAAGGCTTCCCGATCGCATCAATGTCGGACTACATCGGGTCCGAAATCATGCGCGAGGCGTTCGATTGGCTGGATGCGCCAGTGCTGAAATGCACAGGCAAAGATGTGCCAATGCCTTACGCGGCGAACCTCGAAAAGCTGGCGCTGACGTCGGTGAAAGAGGTCATCGATGCCGTCAAAGCCGTCACCTATCGCTAAGCGATGCAGGTCGACGGCATGGACCGAAGCCAAGAGGCCTACCGCGTCTGTCTGATAGATGGCACGCGGGGCCTCGTCCCGGAAAACCTTGTGGCCGAGATGATGGGTCTCGAACGCAGGCCGGGACACGACGAGGTCTATCGCTGGTTGGAACGCTACAAGGGCGACGTCGAAGCCGCCCTGGAAAATCTCAAAACCGGCAAAGGCATCCGCCCGCCTTTTGACCGGATCGCACTCGCGGAGGACAATTAAGTCATGCCCACCGAAATCCTGATGCCCGCGCTTTCGCCCACGATGGAAGAAGGCACATTGGCCAAATGGCTCGTCAAAGAAGGTGACGAGGTCAACGCCGGGGATCTTCTGGCCGAAATCGAAACCGACAAGGCCACGATGGAATTCGAAGCCGTCGACGAAGGTGTTGTCGGGAAAATTCTGGTCGCCGAAGGAACCGAAGGCGTCGCGGTCAATTCGCCGATCGCAGTTCTTCTCGCCGACGGAGAAAGCGCAGATGACATCGGCGAAGCCTCTGCCCCTGCTGCTCCAGCCGCTGATGCGCCCAAGGACGAAGCCGCGACCGACGCCGCGCCAGCTGCGACAGAGCATGTTGCACCTGCTCCGGCGGCCACAACAACGGCGTCCGGCGATCGCATCTTTGCGACGCCCTTGGCCCGTCGCATCGCCAAGGACAAAGGTATCGATCTCGGGGGCCTCAAAGGCTCCGGCCCGCATGGTCGTATCGTCAAGGCCGATGTCGAGAATGCGAAACCCGGTGCCGCTCCAGTCGCGGAAGCAGCAGCACCCGCTGCCAAGTCCGCTGCCCCGGCTGCCGCAGCCGCGACGGGTCCGTCGACCGAAGCCGTACTCAAGATGTACGAAGGTCGCGACTACGAAGAGGTCAAGCTGGACGGCATGCGCAAGACCATTGCCGCGCGCCTGACCGAAGCCAAGCAGACCATCCCGCATTTCTACCTGCGCCGCGATGTGAAGCTCGATGCGCTGCTCAAGTTCCGCAGCCAGTTGAACAAGCAGTTGGAGCCGAGAGGCGTAAAGCTCAGCGTCAACGACTTCATCATCAAGGCCAGCGCCCTTGCTTTGCAAACTGTGCCAAACGCCAACGCCGTCTGGGCGGGTGATCGCATGCTGAAGCTCACACCATCGGACGTTGCCGTGGCCGTGGCCATCGAAGGCGGACTGTTTACGCCTGTTCTGAAGGACGCCCACCAGAAGTCGCTGTCGGCGCTGTCGGCCGAGATGAAGGATCTTGCGGGTCGCGCACGTGATCGCAAGCTCAGCCCAGAGGAATATCAGGGCGGCAGCTTTGCGATTTCCAACCTCGGCATGTTCGGCATCGATAACTTCGACGCCGTGATCAACCCGCCGCATGGCTCGATCCTCGCCGTTGGTGCGGGTAAGAAGCAGCCTGTTGTCGGCGAAGACGGCGAACTGACGGTGGCGACAGTCATGTCCATGACGCTTTCGGTCGATCACCGCGTAATCGACGGCGCGCTTGGCGCAGAGTTCCTGCAAGCCATTATCGACAACCTCGAAAACCCGATGGTCATGCTCGCATGACCCGGGCGTTTCTTGCGACCGCTCTGCTTCTAGGGCTCGCCGCATGTGGCGGGCCCAGCCAACAACTCTGGGCTTGCGTCGGCCAGTCGGATCTTCTTCTGACAGAGAACGATCAGTCGCTCACGATCTTCAACGTGAACAACGCGACGTCTATCACGCTCAGCGAAGTCCAAGAGGGCAAGCTTTGGTCCGCAGGTCCGATCTCTTGGCAGATCGTTGGCCTCGACCATGCGCTTTTCAAGCAAGTGAACGGCAACACGATCAACTGCCGCCGGCCGGGCTGACAGAGCAGGCAACCAAAGACAGAAAACGGGATAGGCATGACCTGTCCCGTTCGTTTTATTAAGCACGTTTGTTACTTCACGGCGATCTCAACGCCTTCAACCTCCTGACCATCGCCAATTGACGACGCTTGAAGCGTCAGCGCCCCAGTGCCGTCATCGTCCTGGACGACTTCCAGACC
>CAZMKY010000046.1:0-1749 GCA_964566835.1 uncultured Rhodobacterales bacterium | reverse complement strand
GCCGTCAATCTGGTCATACGCCTTGAAGTCGCCAAAGTACTTCGTGATCGCAGCCGTCAGCGTCGTCTTGCCGTGGTCAACGTGGCCGATCGTGCCAACGTTCACGTGCGGCTTATTTCTTTCAAACTTTTCCTTAGCCATAGCCCAAGTGCCTCTTCGAATAAGGGGGCCATATCGGCCCAGGTCATCACCGCGGGCCACTTAGGAGATTGGCACTGGAAAATCAAGCGTCAGTTGTCGTCCGGGGTCGCTTCGCCATCCGGGTCAGCGTTCAGCAGAGGGGCTTGCGTGGTGGCATTATAGGGAACGCGCACGGCGCCCGGCTCTCCGACGAACCACTCCGGGTTTTCCTGCAACCACTCTTCCAGCTGCTTGGCGAAATTGACGCTGATATTGGCAAGCTGCGTATCGGCGTCCCGCGTCAGGCCGGAGCCAAGGATCGGGACGGCGTTCTGAAGTCCCTCACCCACCTGAAAACGCTTGGGTTCTTCGTTGAGCTTCGCCTTCGTCCTGTTGTTGAACACCGTGACGTCCACGATCATCACCGAAGACGGCGCGTAGATCAGCGGAATGCCCGGCTGTGCCAGCACAAGGCCGCCGACATTCATGCCCAGGTGGTAAAGCCCGTCACCGTCGTAGCGCCGCAAGCGGTCAGCCACAGCTTTCTGTAGCGTCGCCTCGATCTGGGTTTCGGTGAACCCGCGCGAGAAAGGCCCACGCTGGGTGTCGTCCGCAATCGCGATGTTGTGCCCAAGCCGGAAATCGCCAATCGGCTCTGGCGTCAACGAAAGGTCCTCGGTCGGCGCAGTGCAGGCCGCCAGGACAGGCAAGGCGACGATGAGGATAAGGGCGCGGATCATGACGTGACCTCCGATGCGTATTTTTCTGCTCTGCCCGAAGACCTAGCGGTTCGGGTGTCTTCGGACAATCCTTCAGGGCCGGCCTTGGTTCCTAGTCACAGATGGATTGCAATGCGCGCCACTGGCTTTCGCTTAGGCTGGGCCGTGTCTCTGACGCTGGCAAGGCCGCCTCGTTCGCAGCCTCGATGCGATCGCCCAAGGCCGGGTGCGACATGAAATGCGCGGCGATGCCTTCCGCGTCACCTGTTCGCGCCATCAAGCGTTCGAACAGCGTGCCAAGGGCGCCCGCGTCCACATTGGCCTCTGCCAACATCTGATGCGCAAATTCATCGGCACCGGCTTCTGCCTCGCGGGTATAGTCGGCCTCGATCAGCTGATTGACGAGGAAGAGCACGGCGGCACCCCCTGCAAAATCGCCGAACAACAGGCCCAGCACACCGATGGACCCTGCCGAGCGGAGCGCGATGCGCGTCGGGTCCTGCGCCACGACGTGGCCGATCTCGTGCGCCAGAACCGCGGCCACCTCGTCCGGGGTGTCGGCCAGATCAATGAGCCCGCGGAAGAACACGACACGCCCGCCCGGCAGAGCGAAGGCGTTTTCCAGCGGGTGATCGAGGACCGTGACCGTCAGTGGGTAGGGCAATTCAAGCGTATCGCCGCCCAAGCGAGTTACCATCTGGGCCATGGCATCCAAGCCGTCACCACGGGTGCATTCCTGAACGCCGTCCAGCATGTCCTGTCCCAAGGCGTTTCGAACCTGTTCATAGGGTGCATCGCCCAGCGCGCGTTCGCCATCGGCTGGCAAAACGCGGGCCAACTGGTCGGCCATCAAAGGCACCATGACAAAGATGATCAGCGCGACCGATGCGACTGCTGCGACCGCCCATTT
>CAZMKY010000045.1:0-4363 GCA_964566835.1 uncultured Rhodobacterales bacterium | reverse complement strand
GATAAAGGACGAGGCGCCGGATGCGCTGTTGATGCTCGAGCATGACAATCCTTCCGACGCCGTGCGGTTTGCGTCCAGATCGCTTGCCAAGCTGAATTCGCTTCTGGAGGGCCTGGCATGACGCGCGATCTGGGCGTTGGCATCATTGGATGCGGCAATATTTCGACCGCGTATTTGCGGTTGGCGCCGATCTTTCGTGGAATCGATGTTAGGGCCTGCGCGGACCTCAACCTTGACGCGGCGAAGGCGCAGGCCGAAGCGTTTGGGGTTGAAGCGCTGTCGCCGAACGATCTCATGTCACGAGACGACATTGAGATTGTCGTGAACCTGACAATTCCTGCAGCGCATGCTGCGGTTTCAGAAGCGGCTTTGAATGCTGGAAAGCATGTCTATTCGGAAAAGCCCTTTGTGCTGGACGTCGCTGATGGAAAGCGTCTGCTTGCCTTGGCGGAAGACAAAGGGCAGCGGATCGGGTCAGCCCCGGACACGATCCTTGGCGGCGCGCATCAATTGGCGCGCCACCTGATCGAGCAAGGCGATCTCGGCACCATCCTTTCCGGCACGGCTGTCGTCCAAGGCCATGGCATGGAAAGCTGGCATCCAAACCCCGACTTCTTCTTTCAACCCGGCGCAGGCCCGGTTCTGGACATCGGGCCTTACTACATTTCAAACCTCGTGCAACTGCTGGGGCCGGTGTCCGAAGTGATGGCCATGTCATCCAAGGGGTCTGAGACGCGCGTGATCGGCAACGGACCCCGTGAAGGCGAAGAAATCCCGGTTGATACGCCAACGACCATTCACGCCCTGCTGCGGTTCCGCTCCGGTGCGCAGATCACGCTTTTGACCAGTTGGGATGTCTGGGCACACTCACACGGACACATGGAACTTTATGGTAGCGAAGGCAGCATGTTTCTGCCGGATCCGAACTTCTTCGGTGGCGATCTGAGGATGACGCGGCATCAGCAAGACGCGGCATTGCCGGATTGGGATCATCCCTTCGGGCAGCCCAACGAAGGCGAGCGGGCGAACTACCGCGTGGCCGGGCTTGCCGACATGGCGGCGGCCATCGAGGAAGGGCGCGAGCATCGCTGCAATGGATCTTTCGCACTGCATGTCGTGGACGTCATGACCAGCATTCTCACCTCGGGTGAGACGAACGCGCCGGTGGCCTTGACGACAACCTGCGACCGTCCCTCGCCGCTGGGGCCGGAACAGGCAATGGCACTTTTGAAGGCGTAGAGACTGTCCCGCCCCGGCTGGGACGGGACAGAGCCGTCAGAAAGCCGGTTGCGTCATCCGGCGCCGCTGCAAGAGCACGATGATCCCAAGAAGCAGGAAGGCCGGGATAAAGAACAGCTCTTTCGGTGGTCTCTGGTTCTGGATCTGAACGGCCGCGATTTGGGCAGGCTCATCGCCGTAGAAATCATAGTCATTCGCCAGATCTTCGAAATAGGGCGTGCCCGGGAAGGGCTCATCCAAGATCAGGCGTCCGTCTTCTTCAAAGACCGTCAGGCCTTGGGCGTCCAGACGTTCAAGCCCGCCGCCTTCAGCGTCCGGGGTGAAGACCACCGTCTTTTCACCGACGATGCCGGTGTCAAAGTCCGGGGCCGAGACGACAAGTCGGGCAGAACTGCCATTCGGGAGCGCGCCCAAAGCTTGAACCGCAGCGGGTCCTTCAAGCGTCGTGTACTCCTCCTGATACTGGTTCAGGAAAAAGTCCGGTCGGAAGAGCATGAAGACAACGACAAGCATCAGCGCCGTTTCCCAAGGCTTGTTACGGGCAAGGAAATATCCTTGCGTTGACGCGGCAAAGACAAGCATGGCCACAAGCGAGACTGCGAAGACAAAGACCGCCTTCATAGGTCCGACATCGATCAGAAGAAGGTCCGTGTTGAAGATGAACATAAACGGCAGCAGGGCGGTCCGGATATCATAGGCAAAGCCCTGAACACCGGTGCCAATCGGGTCGCCCCGGCTGATCGCCGCCGCCGCGTAAGCGGCCAGACCCACAGGGGGTGTGTCGTCTGCCAGAATGCCGAAATAGAAGACGAACATGTGCACCGCGATCAGCGGAACGATCAGCCCGGATTGGGCACCTACGGACACAATGACCGGGGCCATCAGTGAAGAGACGACAATGTAGTTTGCCGTCGTCGGCAAGCCCATCCCAAGGATCAGCGAAAGGATCGCCACAAGCACCAGAAGGATCATCAGATTGCCGCCCGCGATCGTTTCGATCACCTGACCGATAATCTGATGTGCCCCGGTCAGCGAGATGGTCCCGACGATGATTCCGGCAGCACCGGTTGCAACGCCGATGCCGATCATATTCCGTGCACCGCTTTCCAGTCCTGACACAAAGTCGCGGAAACCGTCGACCGTGCGGTTCACGAACTCACTATCGCCGCGGAACGCGGCTTTGAGTGGGCGGTGCGTCAGAGCGACGATGATCATGGCCACGGTCGCCCAGAAGGCCGACAGTGCCGGCGACAGGCGATCCAGCGTGTCCGTGCGCACCATCAGGTTCCAGATCAGCACGAAGATCGGCAGCGCGAAGTATGCGCCCCCCAGAACCGTTGGCGTCAGACGTGGCGCCTCGACCACCTGGCTGTTCGGGTCATCGACTTTGATGTCCGGGAAACGCGAGGCGACGTAGACCAGTGCCAGATACGCGACGCCCAGGAGGACCAGTGCCGGATAGACCGTCGCGCCGGGCATGATGGGCTCCAGCATTGTTCGAAGTAGTACGACGGCAAACGTGATTGCGGCGAGGCCAAGGAAGCCGGTCAGGAACAGGATCAGGATCAGAACGACCCCGATATGGCGTCCGGGCTTCTTGAGCCCCGTCAGCCCAAGCTTCAGGCTTTCCAGATGCACGATATAGAGAAGCGCGATGTAGGAAATCACGGCAGGCAGGAAGGCGTGCTTGATGACTTCGATGTAGGGAATATTGACATATTCGACCATGAGGAAGGCTGCGGCCCCCATCACGGGTGGCGTCAGCTGACCATTGGTCGAAGACGCGACTTCAACGGCGCCAGCCTTTTCCGACGAAAAGCCGATGCGCTTCATCAGAGGGATAGTGAACGTGCCGGTCGTCACCGTGTTGGCGATGGACGATCCCGAGATCATGCCTGTCATCATGGATGACAAAACAGCGGCCTTGGCCGGTCCGCCGCGCAATGCACCCAAAAGCGCGATGGCGACCTTGATGAACCAGTTGCCGCCGCCTGCCTTCTCCAAAAGCGCGCCGAACAAGACGAAAAGGAAGATCATCGTCGTCGAGACGCCCAATGCGACTCCGAACACGCCTTCGGTCTGCATCCAGTAGTGGCCCATGGCCTTCGTGAAGGATGCACCGCCATAGTTGGTGATTGAGCCAATCCATTCGGAATAGCCGCCGAAGAACGCCAGCGCGAGAAAGGCTGAGGCAATGATTACGAGCGGAAGTCCGAGAGAGCGGTAGACAGCGATCATCAGGACGACCATTCCGATCGCGCTCATCACGATGTCGGAGGTGCTCCAGAGGCCGGGGCGATCTGCGATCTCGAACCGGAAGATCACAAGATACAGACAGGCCGCCACACCAAGGGCGGCCAGAATCCAATCGTAGATCGGGATGCGGTTTCGATGGCCGAGGATGGGGAAGGCCAACGTGGCGAGGACCAAGGCGAAGGCCAGGTGCACAAAGCGGGCCTGCGCAACGATATTGGCAAACTCACTGACACCGGTCGCCTGCGCCAGAACGCCCGGCAGCTTCGACGCGATGTAGAGTTGAAACAGCGACCACGTGATGCAAAGCCCAACGATCAGCTTTGTCGCGAAAGGACCAGCGTTGCGTGCGCCGGTATCGGCTTCAGCCACCATGTCTTCGGCGGATTTCATCTCGGCCATAATCTTGTCCCCGTGGTCGTCTTTTTATGAAAGAACGCCAGCGCCCCTTTCGAGGCACTGGCGAGTTTTTTCAGTTTCAGGTCAAAGGGATATCCCTTAGTCCATCAGGCCCAGTTCTTTGTATGCCTTCTCGGCGCCGGGGTGCAGAGGGGCCGAAAGGCCGTCTGCGATCATCTGCTTGGCATCGAGGTTGGCGAACGCCGGGTGCAGGCCGCGGAAATCGTCGAGGTTCGACAGGACCGCCTTGGCAACGACGTACGCCACATCGTCCGAGATGTTGGCCGAAGTCACGAAGGTTGCACCCACACCGAACGTGGTGGTGTCGCCGTCGGTCCCCGCGTACATGCCGCCCGGAATGGTTGCGACACGGTAGTACGGGTTGTCAGCAACAAGCTGATCGATCGGCGCACCTTCAACGGAGACGAGCTTCACGTCACAGGTCGTGGTCGCTTCCTTGATGGCAGCGGCC
>CAZMKY010000044.1:0-1593 GCA_964566835.1 uncultured Rhodobacterales bacterium | reverse complement strand
GACCGAGATCGGCACGATCGCCTCGACCCGGACCTAAGCCAGGGGTATCGTCCCCCAGACAACAGGGAGGATGCGATGCCGGACTATCACTTCGTTCAAAAGGGCCCGCGCCCCGTCGCGCCGTTTTCGCACGCTGTCGAGGACGACGGTTGGGTGGTCCTCTCCGGCCAGATGCCCACGGATCCCGGCGCCCCCGACGCGCCCCTGCCCGAAGGAATTGAGGCGCAGACACGGCAGGTGATGGACAATCTGGCACTGGTTCTGGGCGAGATCGGTCTGGATTTGTCCCACGTCGTCCAATGCCGCTGTTTTCTAACCGAGTTCGACCGCGACTATGCCGCCTTCAACGACACGTACAGCACGTATTTCCTCGAAGACCGCCGCCCGGCTCGAACCACCATTGGCGTGACGGCGCTGGCGGTCGGCGCACTTGTCGAAATCGACTGTGTCGCGCGCCGCCCCTGACCCAACAGAGAGAGGACCACCTGTGCCCGACGCACCGATCCGCGACACCGACGATCAGGCCCGCGACCTCGCACGCAAACTGTTGAGCGACGCCCGGCATGGCGCATTGGCGGTGCTGATTGATGGCGCGCCCTTTGTTTCACGCATCGCGCTTGCGCCGTACAATAACTCGCTGCTGACGCTGATCTCGGATCTTGCACCGCACACAGCGGCGCTTCGCGCTTCACCCAGCGCTTCGCTCATGATCGGAGAACCGGGGCGCGGCGATCCGCTGGCGCATCCCAGGATGACGCTTTCGGTGACGGCAGAGTTCATCGACAAGGCAATAGCTGGGGGCGCCTATCTGGCGCATCAGCCCAAGGCCAAGCTCTACATTGGCTTTGGCGACTTCCACCTTGTCCGCTTGACGTTGCAGGGCGCACAGCTGAACGGCGGTTTCGGCAAGGCCTACGCGTTGAGCCGGTCAGACCTCACCGCTTGACGGAACTCACCGCATCACGAGAACGCTACAGCTCGCGTGCCGCACAACCCGCCCTGCCGTTGAGCCCAGGAAGTAATCGCTCAGACCGGGCTTGTGAGACGCGATCACGATACAATCGACGCCCTGTTCCTTGGCATAGTCCACGATGCTCGGCCCCGGCTTGCCGTGCCGAATGACGGTGTTCACTTCCGACCGTTCGCCAGCCAGCTTGCGCAGATTGGCAAGCGCCAGACCCGCCGCCCGCTCGCCATAGTCTGCGGGAGCCTCCGCCATGACAGTGGCAGGGATCGGCTCGATCACCGTGATTGCCGTGACCCGCGAATCTGCATCCTCCGCAAGGCGCAACGCCATATGCAAAGCTTCGCTCTGTTCGTCACCATGCGCCGGATCGATACCAACGAGAATATTCTTGTACATCGGGACCCTCCTTTACCCTCATCAGACAACAAGGGTACCGATACCGCCTTGATCTGGCTCAGACCGGTTTGTCTGTCCGCGCAATCACATGAACGCACCCCCTGACCGGCTCGGGCCACGTCAGAGAGATCTGATCCTGACCGCCCCCGACCTCGTTTGTCACATGGGGCATTGCGAACACGGGTGAACCGGACGCATTCAACACTACTCCCTTGGCAATGACCGACTCC
>CAZMKY010000043.1:0-2765 GCA_964566835.1 uncultured Rhodobacterales bacterium | reverse complement strand
GCCATCGGCAAGCGCAAGGGCGCTTGGGCGCTGGACCCTGACGCTCCGGAAGCGACCAAGGGCTTCCTTCTGAACCACATCATCCACGAGTTGTTGCCCCCAAAGGGCGACGGGCTACGCTGGGCCAATTCGGATCCGATTACCGGCCAGGCCGCGTGGTTCGATCTGAAAGTGAAGGTTGAGAAGACGGCCGCACCCGCAGAGGCGCACCCAGCACATCCAGCGCAGAAAAGCCCCGTCGGCCAAGGCCCGGACACCGTGACCAGAAAGACAGGCGCATGACCCATCATTCTGCCGAAAATACTCCTGCCGGAGGCACATCGTGACAACGCTCCCTTCGCATACCGAGAAATCGCTCGGATTGGTCATCGACCTCGACACTTGCGTGGGCTGCCATGCCTGCGTGACGGCTTGTAAGGGTTGGAACACCGAAAACTACGGCGCGCCCCTGGGCGATACGGACGCTTATGGCGCGAACCCGGTTGGCAGCTTCCTGAACCGGATCCATTCCTACGAAGTCCAGCCGGAAGATGGCGGTGCGGCACAGCTGTTCCACTTCCCGAAGTCCTGCTTGCATTGCGCAGACGCGCCTTGCGTCACGGTCTGTCCGACCGGCGCCAGCTATAAGCGCGTCGAAGATGGCATCGTCCTTGTCAACGAAAGCGACTGTATTGGCTGCGGCCTCTGCGCATGGGCCTGTCCTTATGGCGCCCGTGAAATGGACCCGGTTGAGAAGGTGATGAAGAAGTGCACGCTTTGCGTGGACCGGATCTACAACGAAGAGCTGCCCGAGGAAGACCGCCAGCCGGCCTGTGTGCGGACCTGCCCTGCGGGTGCGCGCCACTTTGGCGATCTGGCCGATCCCGAGAGCGCGGTAAGCCAGTTGGTGGCCGAGCGCGGCGGGATGGAGCTGATGCCCGAGCAAGGCACGGCCCCCGTCAACCGCTACCTGCCACCGCGTCCGCGCGACGACGCGCCCGAGTTTGACGTCTTGGCCCCATACCTCGAACCTGTCGCGGAAGAACCGAAGGGTTTCCTTGGCTGGCTCGACCGTACGCTGGAAAGGATGGGCTGATATGCATCCCGCACGCTCTATCATCTTGTTCACCACACTCTCGGGCGCAGGTTTCGGCCTTTTGGCGTGGCTCGGTCTTGGCTTTGGGCCATCGTTCCGTTGGGCAGGTTTCGTGATGTATGTCATTGGCTTCGCCCTTGCAGGGGCTGGCCTGATCGCGTCGACGTTCCATCTTGGTCACCCTGAGCGCGCCTTGAAAGCGTTCACGCAGTGGCGGTCAAGCTGGCTCAGCCGTGAGGCCGTGCTGGCCACGATCACCTTCGCGCTCCTGGGCTTGCACGTGCTTTTGTCGCTTTTCGGATCGCCGGTTGGTCTTCTGGGCATCTTTGGCGGGCTCTTGGCCCTTGTGACCGTTTTCGCGACTTCGATGATCTACATGAGCCTTCGGACGGTTCCGCGTTGGAACCATTGGTCACCCCCGGTGGTATTCCTGACCTATGCGCTGACCGCTGGCGCACTGCTGTCCGGCAATGTCACCGCCGCTGGAATCCTTTTCGTGGCTCTCGGCGTCATTCAGATTGCCGCGTGGGTCGACAGCGACCGGCGTGACCGGACTTCCGATTCCGATATGGCAACCGCAACCGGACTTGGCGATAGGGGCACCGTCCGCGCGTTTGAAAGCCCACATACCGGCGAGAACTATCTGACACAGGAAATGGTCTTCCGCGTTGGTCGGAAACACGCAACGAAGCTGCGCGTCATTGCAGCCATCCTTGCCGCTGGCGTGCCTTTCATCATTCTGACCGCCCTGCCCTTCACGCATGTATTGGTCGTCGTCGCGATCCTGAGCCACCTTGCCGGGGCCTACGTGTCACGCTGGCTGTTCTTCGCAGAAGCACGCCATGTTGTGGGGCTCTACTACGGGCGTTGATCAGGGCAGTTGGGGCAGCGGCCCAGGACCTCGACAGAGGTGCGACTGACGCTGAACCCCAACTGGCTCGCTGCGCTGTCGATCGCCTGATCCACTAAAGGTTCGGGCGCTTCGGCCACCGACTGACAAACCTCGCAGATGAAGAAGGCCGGTGCGTGATCTTCGCCAATGTGAAGGCATGCCGTAAACGCATTCAGCCGCTGAATGCGATGCGCCAGACCGTTCTCCACCAGAAAGTCCAGTGCGCGGTAGGCAACGGGTGGCTTGTCACCAAAGCCGTCTTCTTTCAGGCGGGCCAGAATATCATAGGCTCCGAGGGCACGATGGTCTTCCAACAGGATTTCCAAGACCCGCCGTCGCACTGGCGTCAGGCGCAAACCTTGCGCTTTTGCCGTGGCTTCCGCCTCGGCCAAGGCGGGTGCTGCGCAATGCGCGTGGTCGTGATCTCTGAAGGCGGCGTCGCTCATGCTTCCGATATAGTGTGATTTGCGACCAAGAGCCACGCTCACTCGAAGATTTGGGACATTCCCTTACATCCATTGCAGGTGATTGGTGAGGTGAGACGTAAGATGACGGACAGCAAACACATTCTGGTTTTGGGAGCCACGCAAGGGATTGGCGCGAAGTGCGTCGACCGGGCGCTGACCGGTGGCCACAGGGTCCGCGCTTTCGCGCGGAGTGCTGGCGACATGGCCCCGCGACCCAACCTTGAGCCTTTTCCAGGAGACGCCACAAAACCGGAAGACCTCAGCGCAGCCTTGGACGGGGTCGACGCCGTCATTTTTGCCCTTGGCATAAAGGAAAGCGTGGCGATGCTCT
>CAZMKY010000042.1:0-1685 GCA_964566835.1 uncultured Rhodobacterales bacterium | reverse complement strand
AGTGCCTGCAAAGCCTTGCGCTCTGCCATGTGCTCGAATGCATCATCCTCATCGCCGGGGGCGGGGAACCAGTCCGGTTCGGAGAGCATCTCGAGCTCGGTCTCCAACTCAGCGATGGGGTCGGGGAGCTTGTTGTAGAGTTCCTGCGCCTTCGCGTGCAAAAGCTCTTCTGCCTTTCGTTTATCGCTTGTCCCGGTCGAGGCCCTGAGTTGCTTTTGACCATTCATGGCTTCCCGGTGGTCTTTGGGCACGGTGATCTGGACGTACCACTTGCCCTTTGCCTGCACCAATCTGGCCGGAGGATTCATGCCCGTAATGTCCTTTGTAATGTCCATCGGAATGTCCGATAGACTTACATATAGGGAAAATTAGGGCAAAAGTGTGTTTGGAGGCGAGTACCGGAATCGAACCGGTGTACACGGATTTGCAATCCGCTGCGTAACCACTCCGCCAACTCGCCGGAGTGCTGCTCTTAGCCTAAGGCCGGATACGCTGCAAGCGGCTTGAGGGCTCTCGGTGCTTGCCCGTCCGCAGGTTCTGTGCTTCAACGCTGTATCACTATTCTGAACGGACGAGTTTAGCTGATGAGCGATTTCGCAGAGCGGCGGCGGATCATGGTCGACACGCAAGTCAGGCCCTCGGATGTCACCAAGTTTCCAATCATCGAGGCGATGCTGACCGTGCCGCGGGAACGCTTTGTTCCCGACGCCCTTCGTGAAACGGCCTACATGGGTGAGCACGTTCCGCTTGGTGAGGGGCGGGTAGTTCTGGACCCGCGCGTTCTTGCCAAGATGATCGAAGCGGTGGACATCGACCGCGACGACCTCGTTCTCGATATCGGCGCGGGTCTGGGATACTCGGCAGCCGTTATGGCCCGGATGGCCGAGGCGGTGATCGCGCTTGAGGAAAACCCTGAGTTCGCCAAGGAAGCCGAGCGGGTTCTGGGCGAAAACGGAGCGGATAACGTGGCCGTGGTCGAAGGGGCGCTGGCGGATGGCGCGGCCAAGCACGGGCCCTATGATGTCATCATCGTCGAAGGTGCGGCAGAGGTCATTCCCGATGCCATCACATCGCAGCTGAAGGATGGCGGGCGCATCGTGGCAATCTTTGCCGACGGCCGGCTGGGGACAGCGCGCGTTGGCCATTGTTTCGATGGCGCGATCAGCTGGCGATCGGCATTCAATGCGAATGCTCCGACCCTGCCGGGCTTTGAACGCGCTCGAGAATTCGTTTTCTGATTCAGTGGCGAGGGATAGCTGACATGCCCAAAACCAAACACTGGGCCGCCGGTGCCTGCATGTTGGTCCTTTCGATCGGGTCTGCGGGTTGCGCTATGGCGCAGACTCTGGCGGACACGCTGGCCACGACCTATCGGAACAGCGGGCTGATCGAACAGAACCGCGCCGTGCTCCGGGCTGCGGATGAAGACGTGGCACAGGCCGTTGCCGCTCTCCGCCCGGCGATCAACTGGGCCGCGCAGCTCAACTACATCAATCCCACGCTGGGAGACAGTGTCACCGGCTCGCTCGGCCTCAATGCGGATATGCTTCTGTTCGACTTCGGGCGCTCGCAGTTGGGTGTCGACGCGGCAAAGGAAACCGTTCTGGCAACACGCCAGGCCCTTCTTGATGTCGAAAATACGGTCCTGTTCAACGCGGTGAATGCTCACCTGTCCGTTCGCCGCT
>CAZMKY010000041.1:0-12708 GCA_964566835.1 uncultured Rhodobacterales bacterium | reverse complement strand
AACCAAGACCGACAAGCCTTTGAATTTCAACGCCTTCACGGCATGGGTGAACGTTTGCATGACCTCGTCCTGCAAGACGCTGGAACGCGGTGTCGGATCTATGCACCCGTGGGCGCGCACAGGGATCTTCTGGCCTACCTCGTCCGCCGCTTGCTGGAGAACGGGGCAAACTCCAGCTTCGTCAATCAGATCGTTGACGAAGACGTGCCACCAGCGGTCGTGGCCGAAGACCCCTTTGCACGGGCCGACGCGAGAAGCGCCTTGCCCTCTGGCCCGGACCTCTATCAGCCCGCCCGCGCCAATTCCAAAGGGTGGGATCTGACCGACACGGATCACCTCGCCGCCTTCGACGACGCCCGCGCCGCTTTCGCTCTCGCCACATGGGCGGCCCGTCCCGTGCTGACAGGCCCGACAGATGGCGATCAACCAACGGCCATCCGGAACCCCGCAAACCCCGAAGACGTGGTTGGTCTGGTTCACCCCGCGACGCCAGATGATGTCGAAACGGCGATCAGCGCGGCACGCCCCTGGCTGGATGACAGTGCCGCGCGTGCCCACATTTTGAACACCGCCGCAGATCTCTACGAAGAGAACGCAGGCGAAATCTTTGCCCTTCTGGCGCGGGAAGCCGGGAAAACGCCCCTCGATGCGGTTGGCGAACTGCGCGAGGCCGTGGACTTCCTCCGCTACTACGCCAGTCAGACCGGAGAGGTCGATCAGGCGCTTGGCGTCGTCACCGCGATCTCACCCTGGAACTTCCCGCTTGCCATCTTCACGGGGCAGATCGCCGGGGCCTTGGCGGCGGGCAATGGCGTTTTGGCAAAGCCCGCCGAACAGACCCCACTGATCGCGCATCTGGCCACGCGCCTGATGCGCAAGGCAGGTGTGCCCGCTGCTGCCTTGCAATTGTTGCCAGGTGATGGCGCCGTGGTCGGCCGCGCGTTGACGTCGGACGCCCGGATCGCCGGCGTGGCCTTCACAGGCTCCACCGACACCGCCCTGACCATCCGAAGGGCTATGGCGGACCACTTGCCCCCGTCAGCGCCTTTGCTGGCCGAAACCGGTGGCCTGAACGCCATGATCATCGATTCGACCGCGCTTCTGGAACAAGCCGTCCGCGATGTCGTGCAATCTGCGTTCCAGTCGGCTGGCCAACGCTGCTCTGCCTTGCGCTGCGTCTATGTCCAGGCGGATATCGCTGACGCCTTCAAAGAGATGCTGTTTGGCGCAATGGATGAGTTGCGGCTCGGCGCGCCTTGGGCGCTTTCGACAGACGTCGGCCCCGTTATCGACGAAGCCGCGCATGCTGCGATCACGAATGAAATCCACCGCGCCGGTACACGGGTGTTGAAGGCCTTGTCGACACCGCCTGTCGGGCTCTTCGTGACGCCAACTGTCATCGCAGTGGACTCCATCGCCGATCTGAAGTCCGAGATCTTCGGCCCGGTCCTGCACTTGGCGACGTTTGAAGCCGACGCGTTGGACAAAGTGGTGTCCGACATCAATGCCACGGGCTACGGCCTGACGTTCGGGTTGCACACGCGCATCGACAGCCGGGTGCAAGAGATCTCGGACCGGATCCGCGCGGGCAATGTCTATGTGAACCGCAATCAGATCGGCGCTGTGGTCGGCACCCAGCCCTTCGGCGGCGAGGGCCTGTCTGGCACCGGGCCCAAGGCGGGCGGTCCGGCCTATATCCATCGTTTCACCAAAAGCGAAGGGGCCATGCCCGGCGCGGGCACGGACGCCGCAGACGTCAGCATGCTGCAAGCCGCGCTGTCGGCCCAAGTAACCGAAGACAGGATCCTTCGCACAGAAGACATGCCCGGCCCCACAGGCGAAGCCAACCGCCTGACAGAGCATCCGCGCCTGCCCCTCCTCTGCCTTGGCCCCGGCGCCGCCGCCGCAGAAGAACAGAGAGCGGCTGTCGAAGCGCTTGGCACGCCGGCCATCGCTGTGACGGGCACACTGAAAGCAGAGGCGCTGATCGGGCTGACAGGCTTCGGTGGCGTGATCTGGTGGGGCGATGCGGATGCCGGACGCGCCATTGCGCGGGCGCTGGCGGCGCGGAACGGGCCGATTCTGCCGCTGATCACGGGGCTGCCACGGGCCTTCGAAGTCCGGCTGGAACGCCACCTCTGCGTCGACACGACGGCGTCCGGCGGCAACGCACAACTTCTGGCCGAGGTCGCCGCCACCGAAGACGCTTGACGCGGCAGGCCCACGCGCCAACCTTCGGGACATGTTTCCGATACGAGATCATAACCCGTCTCAGGGGCGCCCTTTCGTGACCTGGGCGCTGATCGCCGTGAACATTGCTGTCTTCGTCAGCTTCTATTTCCAGTTTGAAACGGATCAGGCGCTGAACCGCTTTTACTTTGAATGGGGCCTTGTCCCGCGCTTTGCCGCAGAAGATCCGATCAGTTTCGTGACATCCATGTTCCTGCATGGCGGCGTCATGCATCTGGCAGGCAACATGCTGTTCTTATGGGTGTTCGGCGACAACCTTGAAGACGAGATGGGGCATTTGGGCTTTCTGGCATTCTACCTCGCAGCGGGCTTGGCCGCGGCAGGGGCGCAGGTTTGGTCGGAACCCGACAGCCTTGTTCCGATGGTCGGCGCGTCGGGCGCGATTGCAGGCGTTATGGGAGGGTATCTGCTGATGTATCCCCGCGCCCGCGTTGATATCCTGATCATCATCGTGATCATCTTCAAAGTCATCCCGATCCCGGCATGGATCGTGCTGCTCTCATGGTTCATCATCCAGCTGGTTCAAGGCAGCCTGTCTCCGACCGAGGCTGGCGGCGTCGCGTATTGGGCCCACGCCGGCGGTTTCGCGGCCGGACTGCTCCTGACGTTCCCGCTGTGGGTTCGGCGTGGCGCTTGGGCGTTCTGGCAAAGGACGGACGGACACCCGCCACACCCGGAAGCGCAGTATCGCTTCCAGAGAACCCGCATTCCCAGCGTTCCGAGACGTCGTTAGATCAAAGTCGCGCGGTCTGCACGTCCGGACCGAGGGCAACACCAAGCGATGTCGTCTGGTCGGGCGTTGCGCCGAAGAGCTGGAGCGTCAGCACGATCAGGGCGAGAAATCCGGCCGACCATTTGAGCAGGCCGGGCAGGCGTGACGGATGTGGCAGGATGATTGCGTCGGGGGGCAGCATGTTGGCAGACATGGCCCCCACGCTGGCGTCGAAGTACGGCAAAACTGTGGCGCGCGGCATTTGTGCGCAAGAACCCGCCGATGGGCAGAGCAAGCGCGCCGCTGGCGTCAGTCGTTCCGGATAACCTTCGAGAAACTTTCGAAAATATCGGCATTGGCGACGATCATGTCGCCCGTTTCCAACGGATCGCTGCCCGGCACCACGCCATCGACCAAAGCACCGGCTTCCTTGGCGATCAAAACGCCGGCCGCGACGTCCCAGATGCTCAGCCCACGCTCCCAAAACCCGTCGTAGCGCCCTGCCCCGACATAGGCGAGATCAAGCGCAGCCGCACCAAAGCGGCGAACGCCAGCAGTGGCCGGCAACAGGCGGGCCAGATCCTGCAACGTTGCTGGCAGATCGCGACGGCCACCAAAGGGCAGACCGGTCGCAAAGACGCTTTCGATCATGCGCTTGCGATCGCTGACCCGAATACGGCCTTCGTTCATCCACGCGCCCTGGCCCTTTTCGGCCACGAACATTTCGTCTTTGGCGGGATCGAAAACCACGGCCGATACGATTTCGCCCTTGAATTCCAATGCGATAGACACTGCCCAATGCGGCAAGCCATGAAGGAAGTTCGTGGTTCCATCCAAGGGATCCACGATCCACCGGCGGGTCGGGTCCTTGCCTTCAACCTCGTCGCTTTCCTCACCAAGCCAGCCATAGTTCGGACGGGCTTCCATCAGCTGCTCGCGGATGATCTCTTCGGCGGCCACATCGGCACGGCTGACAAAGTCACCCGCCCCCTTGGAACTGACCTGAAGGTTCTCGACCTCGCGGAAGTCTTTGACAAGGCTACGCCCGGCGCTTCTTGCCGCCTTGATCATGATGTTCAGGTTTGCGCTGCCTTGCATGGGTCGTTCTCCGTCGGGATCAGGCCGCGCGTATAGGCCTCTGGACAGCCCTTGCCAAGGGCCTGACTGCTGCAATCCCAGCCCGACAAAGCCCATACGCGTTTTGGTGCTTTGAAGAAGCCGCATCACCACTTAGACTCGAACGCACATAAAAGGAGGGAACCAATCCATGGAACAGATTATTGCACAGGTGATCGGCGGGGCCTTAGGTGGCGCCGGTGGCGGTAAGGCTGTGAAATCGGCCGACATGGGCAACATCGGCAACTTGCTTGCCGGCGGTGTCGGCGGCCTGGCCGGCGGCTCAATGCTCAGCGGCCTTGCCGGTCTTGGCGATGCAGCAGGCGGCATGGACATCGGCGCAATGGCCGGAAGCCTTGTCGGCGGTGGTGTCGCCGGTCTTGTCGTTCAGGTTGTCGTCGGCATGATCGTCAAGAAAGTTCGGGGTTAACCTCCGACCGCTGCAGTTTGACCGGGATCGTCCGGGCCAGACGCAGCAAATGCGCCATGAACGGTTGCGTGGCCTCGTCGTCGCGCACCGCGGCGTAAAGCCTTCGCGTCACACCGGCCTCTGTCAGGGGCCGGGTGACATAGTCCGAATGGTACCTGACCTCGCGAACAACCCAATCCGGCAAAACGGCGACGCCGCGGTTTGAGGCCACCAAAAGCAGTATTACCGCCGTTAACTCCACCTGCCGGATGGACTTCGGCTCGACCTTGGCCGGGGTCAGAAGCTGGCTGAAGATATCCAGCCGCGACCGCTCCACCGGATAGGTGATCAGCACTTCGTCCCTGAAATCTTCGGCAACGACAAAAGACTTCGCGGCCAGCGGGTGCGCGGCGGAGGCGACGAAGACAGGGTCATAATCGAAAAGCGGTTGAAAGCTGACGCCTTCCAGATCTTCCGGATCCGACGACACGACCAGATCGACCTCTTCCCTCTGAAGCGCAGGCAATGCACCGAAGGCCAAGCCCGGCCTGATATCGACATCCACATCCGGCCACGCCTTCCGGAACTCTTCCAGCACAGGAAAAAGCCATTCGAAACAGGCGTGGCACTCAATCGCGATATGAAGCCGTCCGGCCTTACCATCTTGGAGGGCGCGAAACTCCTGCTCCGTGGCCTCGATCTCGGGCAGCACGGTCTCAGCCAGTTTCAAGAGCCGCTTTCCCGCGGCTGATAGCTTCAACGGCTTGGAGCGGCGCACGAACAGCTCCACCCCGACCTGATCTTCGAGGCCCTTGACCTGATGGCTGAGCGCGGATTGCGTGATGTTCAAAACATCGGCCGCGCGCGCCAAACCGCCCGCTTCGTGGATGGCCTTGATCGTGCGCAGGTGGCGGAACTCGATGTGCATTATGTGATCTGACTCATAATCAAATTGAAGAATATGAATTTGCCTCATAATGCGGTGCGTGACAAGTCTGGAGCATCCTCAAAAGGTGAGCATGAAATGTCTTCGTCCCGTCCGTCCGTCTCGTTCGAATTCTTCCCGCCCAAGTCGCTCGACGGAGCCTTCCGGCTTCGCGACTGCATTGCAGCGTTGCAGCCCTGCGCGCCGGACTTCGTGTCAGTTACCTACGGGGCTGGCGGCACCACACGGGATCTGACGCACGAGGCCGTCGTAACCATCGGTGCGCGGACCGGGCTTGATGTTGCAGCGCACCTGACCTGTGTAGACGCAACGCGTGACGAAACACTGGCCATCGCCCATCGCTATGCTGACGCCGGGATCACACGGTTGGTTGCGTTGCGCGGCGACCCCGCCGGCGGCGGTCCCTTTACCCCCCACCCCGACGGCTTTCAGACCAGCGTTGAACTGGTCGAAGCGCTGTCAGAAACCGGTCGTTTTGAGATCACCGTCGGCGCCTATCCGGACCCCCACCCGGAAGCCAAGACCAAGGACGCCGACATTGATTGGCTGAAACGCAAGATCGATGCTGGCGCCTCTCAGGCAATAACCCAGTTCTTCTTCGATCCCGAAAGCTTCCTGCGCTTCCGCGACAAAGCCAGCGCCGCCGGAATCGATGCACCGATCCTTCCGGGCATCCTGCCCATCGAATCCTGGGCCAAGACCCGCCGCTTTGCCGAACGCTGCGGTGCCTTCGTTCCAAACGAGCTGGCGCAAGCCTTTGAAACAGCAGAGCGGGACAACCGGACCGAGCTGCTCTCGATCGCTGTGGCGACCGAGCTTTGCAGCACACTGATCGACGAAGGCGTCGACCATCTGCACTTCTACACGCTGAACACCCCGAACCTCACCCGTCAGGTCGTGGAAGCCCTTGGCCTTATGCCTGCGGGCAGTGGCTTGGAAAACGTCGCCTGACAGCAACCCGTCAACTGTCAGTCCGGGCAAGCGCGCCGCGACGGCTTGGGACGAAGCCGTGCCCCACAGCGGTCGGGTGCAAACGCTCGGACGCGTCAACACCTACAACGCGTCGGCGCCGCACCCAAAAGAACTTGGCCCAGCCGTGCCACGGCCCGATGGATGGCGCAGAGGCGTCCGTCGGGAAGCGCACCTCCCAATCCTCCGGCAGGCAAATGTTGCAGCTGGAAATCTTGCTCAGCATCCAAGTCAGCGGAATGTTGGACAATGGCCGCGACGCTTTCTTGCCGTTCAACTGGCCGCCGATGTCGCCATGTGTGCCCCGAAACCAGACTTGTTCCATGTGTCCGGCGTAGTCAGCGGGGCGGCGCCACAGAAGCGGTGAAAACGCCTCGCGCGTCTCGTTCAGGGCCAAGGCGTGGAATCCGTGGCGCACTGACTGGCCAAGCGCGTCGTTGTGGAAGCTGTGCTGCACCTTGGACCATCGGCGCACAAATGGCGCCTTGATGCCCAGCGCTTTGACCGTGTCAAAGACGCCGACCATCTCGATCGGGGTAGAGGCATGGCAGAACCGGTCGCGGAAGGCCCGCGTCGTAGCCGCGTCGGTTGGGTTAGAGTAGTGGCGATAGGCGTTCCGGATCATTCGAACCGTCGCTTCTTCCTTCTTCAAAAGCCCCACCCGTTCAATCACACCGGCAAGCGAGCGCACAGCGAAGGCGCCACGTGAATATCCCAGAAGAAAGATGCGATCGCCCGGCGTGTAGCGCGACGCCAGGTAGCCATAGGCCCGCCGGATCTGCTTGTTGATCCCGCGGCCTTCAATGACGGACATCGTCATTGACCAGTCCCGCCATTGCAGACCGCTTTCATAGTACAGACCCAGATTGCCGGCCTCCGGGCAATCTTGCAGGGTCTTGTAGATCAGGCCGATATTCGTTTCGCAGCCCTCATCCAGCGTCGACATCGTCCCATCCAGAAGGACGATGTGATCAACGGGGCCACGGGTCAGCGCGGGGACGCTTTTCTCCGTCCCCCGGAAGAAGCCAAGAAGGCTTCTTATGGTCTCATTCAGCCGCAATCGGCTCCGACTGCAGCATCTGCCAGACACGCTCGGGGGTGAACGGCATCTGCACGTCCGTGATCCCGCGCGCGGACACCGCGTCGGCGACGGCATTGGCAATCGCTGCCAACGCGCCCACGGTCCCGGCTTCGCCGCATCCCTTCATGCCCATGGCGTTCGCCGTAGAGGGGACAGGTTCTGTCGTGAAATCGATCATGGGAAGATCGTAGGCACGCGGCATTGCGTAGTCCATGAACGTCGCCGTGATCAGCTGACCGTCATCGTCAAAGACGACACGTTCGGTGATGGCTTGGCCGATTCCTTGCGCGACACCCCCGTGAACCTGGCCTTCAGCCAGAAGCGGGTTGATCAGATTCCCGAAGTCGTCGGTGACCGTGTACTTCACCACTTCGGTTTTTCCGGTGTCGGGATCAATTTCAATCTCGGCCACGTGAGCGCCATTCGGGAAGGACCGCGCGTCAAGTTTTGCATAGGCTTTGAAGCTTGCGAGGTCCTCGCGCCCGTCTTCGCGGGCCATGGCGGCGACCTCCAGCATGGATGGCGTCTCGTTCGATCCGGGCAGGCGGAAGCGCTCGTCATCAAAGGAAATCTCGGCGGCATCGACGCTGTTCTTGTCGGCCAGATACTCGGCAAAGGCCTTGGTCATCGCGTCGACGGTTTTCAGCATCACGTTGGTCTGTGTGGTCACCGAACGCGACCCGCCTGTTCCGCCGCCCTTGGCGATACGGTCGGTGTCGCCCTGAACCATGCTGATCTTGTCGGTCGGAATGCCGGTCTGATCGGACAGGAATTGGGCAAAGACCGTCTCGTGCCCCTGCCCGTTCGATTGCGTGCCGACATAAAGCGTCGCCGTGCCGTCCGCGTTGAATTCCACCTTCGCGCGTTCGTCCTTCGCGCCCAGAATGGATTCGATGTAGTAGCAGAGCCCGATGCCCCGAAGCTTGCCGTTGGCCTCGGACGCTTTGCGGCGGTCCGCAAAGCCTGCAACGTCAGCTTCCTCCTTCACCCGCGCCAGAACGCGGGGGAAATCACCTACATCATAGATCTCATCGGTGGAGCTTTTGTAGGGAAAGGCCGAGGTCGGGATGAAGTTCTTCTCGCGCAACTCCCAAGGATCGACCCCCAGCACCCGCGCCGCATTGTCCATCGACCGTTCCAGCGCAAAGATCGCCTCCGGGCGGCCAGCACCACGGTAAGCATCCACCGGCGCAGAGTTCGTGAAGACGCCCTTCACCTCCAAAAGCGTGTCTTGCACGTCGTAGACACCCATCAGAACTTTCGAGAACAGTTCGGTCTGAATGGGCTGCGCATAGGCCGAGTTATAGGCTCCGAGGTTGCAGATCTGATCAACATGATAGGCGATGATCTTGTGATCGGCATCGAACGCCAGCCGCGTAGTCGAGGTCAGGTCGCGACCGCCATTGTCGCTTAGCATCGCTTCGGTCCGGTCCGACATCCAACGCACCGTGCGCGTCAGCTTCATGGCCGCGGCCGCAATGGCGAAATATTCGGGGTAGTCAAAGCTTTTCATGCCAAAGCCGCCGCCAACATCCGGATGCGTCACGCGCACTTTGTCTTTCGGCAGGTTGAACGTGCGGACGATTTCGTCGCGCGTGCCCCACGGGCCCTGCCCGCCGTAGCACATGTGCATTTTCTCGCCGTCCCACTCGACGTAGCAGCCGCGCGGCTCCATCGCGTTTACGATCACACGGTTGTCGTCGATGACCGTGGTGACGATATGCGCGGCCTTGGCCATGGCGGCCTCCACTGGCGCAGCATCGCCCATCACCCAGTCAAAGGCCAAGTTGTCCGGCGCTTCGTCGTGAAGGCTTTCTCCGCCGGTCGCGAGATCCATTTTCGCGGGCAAATCCTCGGTCTCGGGAAATACGGATTCTGCCGCATCTTTGGCTTCTTGCATGGTCTCGGCGACGATGATGGCCATCGGCTCGCCCACAAAGCGGACACGGCCTTTGGCCAGGATTGGCCGCAACGGCGCGGCACCGTCGGTACCGTCGCGGTTCTCCACCGTCTCGAAATCCATGTCGATCGCGATACCCATCGCTTCGATGTCTTCGACGGCGAGCGCTGCCAGAACGCCCGGCATCTCGCGCACATCGCTCAGATCAAGCGGCTCAAAGCTTGCATGCGCCACTTGGGCGCGAACGAAGACGGCAAACGCCGCGCCTTCTGGCACCACGTCGTCAAGGTAGCCGCCAGCGCCTGTGACAAAGCGATGATCTTCAAACCGGCGCACCGGTTGTGAGCGTCCGAACTTTTCCATCTCTGAACTCCCGCGAAGGTGTCTCTTCCCGGCGGACCCTAACGCGGAAGTTCCCTTTGTCCAGCGTCAGTGAAGCGCCCCCACCGTTATCACTTCGATGGCACCATAGCCGTTGAAGCGCGTCGCCGTCGCGGCGGAGTATGCCCCCATGCCGTGAAAGATCAGAAAATCGCCATCGGCCAGCGTCTCGGGCAGGCGCAGAACGCCGGGCAGCCGGTCCAGACTGTCACAGGTCGGACCCCAGATCACAGCGTCCCGAAGTGCACCGGTTTTCGGAATGGCCCCGGCGCCAAGCACGTCAAACCGCTGGATAGATCCCATCGAGGTGAATTCGGCGAAGCCGCCATAGATACCGTCGTTCAGCACGACAGAGCCGTCATCGCGCATCGCTTTGACACGCGTGGCAAGGCTGAAGGCTTCGGCCACCATAGCCCGGCCTGGCTCACAGACCAGCGCCGGGGTCATGTCGCCAAAAGCGTCATCCACGGCCGCCGCGATGCCTTCGAATATGACCTCCAGGTCAGGTGCGTCTCCGCCACGGTTGGCCGGAAAACCACCGCCAACGTTCAGTCGCGCGATCTGGACACCGGCTTCACGTGCCACGCGGGCCGAAGCGTGAATATAGCTGACCCACGCCTCGACGGTCGGGCACTGGGTGCCCGGGTGGAACGTGATCGCCGGGACAAAACCCTCTTCCGCCACCCGCGCCAACAAAAGGCGCGCGGTCTCTGGACTTGCGCCAAATTTCGCGCCGAAGTCGTAGGCCGCGCCCGCCACGGGAAGCTTCAGCCGAACGGCAATCTCGGTGCCCGGCATCACGCCACACTCGATCAGCTTCTCGAGCTCGGCCATCTGATCGACTGAGTAGGATTGAACGCCCAGTTCCACGGCCACCGCGATTTCGGACGGCGCGCGCACAGGGTTGTTGTAGTGAAGCCGCGCGCCGGGCATCAGACGACGCACCTTGCGCATCTCATCCGGCGAGGCAACGTCGAACGCCTCAAGCCCTGCGGCCATCAGGTTCTCCAACACCATGTCCGCGTCATTGGCTTTGACGGCGTAGGTCACAAGTCCCGGAAAGCCCGTCAGGAACCGGTGCGCCGTGGCCTGCAAAATGGCAGGCGAGACGTAAAGAACGGGGTGATCCGGCGAGAACAGGCGGAGGTGATGGCGCGGGGTCGCCCAAAGGGCGGGAGCATGGGTCATCAGACAACATCCTTGGAATGAGGGTGCATCGCGTCTGGGGAGACCTTGCCCGCGACTGACGCCGATTTCGTTTGCTTTTCCGCCGGTTTCAACGGAATTATCCGTCATATCGTCGGAGAAGCCGGTCAAAATGGATGACAAAGATAAGCAGATTGTCAGTTTACTGACCCAGAACGCGCGATTGCCGGTCGCAACGCTCGCCAAGCGCGCAGGCCTGGCCCGGTCGACCTTGCAGGCGCGACTGGACCGGCTGGAAACCACGGGCGTCATCGCTGGCTACACCCTTCGCCTTGGCGCCGAAGCCCGCGCCCGACGCATCCGTACAACCGTCCTTCTGGTGATTGATCTCAGAAGCCAACCTGCCATTGTCAGCCGCCTGAAGGCGATGCCGGAAGTGGAAACCGTGCACACGACGTCAGGCCGCTTTGACCTGATCCTTGGCCTTGCCACGGCGACGACCGACGCGCTGGACACCCTACTGGACCGGATCGGTGAAATTCCGGGCGTGCGGTCGACCGAAAGCCTTATTCACCTCGCCACCAAGATCGACCGCGGGCTATGAACGCCAAAGGCGTCTTGGCCTTCCGCGCTTCGGGCGATACATGACATCCCGACCCCAAGGGACAAGCATGCGATGACGATGGACAAGACATTTAACGCGGCAGAAGCCGAAGCCCGCCTCTATGAAGCCTGGGAAAGCTCCGGTGCCTTCAAGGCCGGCGCGAACGCCAGCTCTGACGAGACCTTTTCGATCATGATCCCGCCGCCCAACGTGACGGGCGTGCTGCACATGGGCCACGCCTTCAACAACACGTTGCAGGACATCCTGATGCGCTGGCACCGGATGCAGGGGCACGACACGCTCTGGCAGCCGGGGCAGGACCACGCCGGCATCGCGACGCAGATGGTCGTCGAACGCAATCTGGCCGAAGCGCAGCAACCCAGCCGCCGCGAGATGGGGCGCGAGGCCTTCACCGCCAAGGTCTGGGAATGGAAGCAGCAGTCCGGCGGCACGATCATCGAGCAGTTGAAGCGCCTCGGCGCCTCCTGCGACTGGTCGCGCAACGCCTTCACCATGTCGGGTGCACCGGGGGCGCCCGAGGGTGAGGAGGGCAACTTCCACGACGCCGTCATCCGCGTTTTCGTCGATATGTACGACAAGGGCCTGATCTATCGCGGCAAGCGGCTGGTGAACTGGGACCCGCATTTCGAGACGGCGATTTCCGACCTCGAGGTCGAGAACATCGAAACGCCGGGTCACATGTGGCACTTCAAGTACCCGCTCGCCGGGGGCGAGACCTATACCTATGTCGAGCGGGACGCGGACGGGAATGTCCTTTTCGAGGAAGTGCGCGACTATATTTCGATCGCCACGACTCGGCCCGAAACCATGCTGGGCGACGGCGCGGTCGCAGTTCACCCATCGGATGAACGTTATGCTTCAATCGTCGGGAAACTCTGCGAAATTCCGGTCGGTCCGAAAGAACACCGCCGCCTGATTCCGATTATCACGGATGATTATCCTGATCCCGATTTCGGCTCCGGCGCGGTCAAGATCACCGGCGCGCACGATTTCAACGACTACGACGTGGCCAAGCGGGGCGGCATCCCGATGTACCGCCTGATGGACACCCGCGGCACCATGCGGACGGACGGCGCGCCTTATGCAGAGGCGGCGGCGCTGGCCCTTTCCGTCGCGCGGGGCGAGCGCGACCTGACCGAAGCCGAGGCCGACGCGGTGAACCTCGTGCCCGAT
>CAZMKY010000040.1:0-4718 GCA_964566835.1 uncultured Rhodobacterales bacterium | reverse complement strand
GGCAACTTCGGTTGCTTATGGGTTGGCTGTGGCTGGTATCGGGTCTGATACTGGCGGGTCTGTGCGCAATCCGGCTGCCTGGAATGATCTTGTTGGCCTGAAGACCCGGACAGGAACGCTTTCTTTGGATGGCGTGGTGCCGCTGGCGACCAGCTTTGACACCGTGGGTCCGCTGGCGCGGTCGGTGACGGATGCCGCCTTGCTTCTGGCGGCGATGGGTGGGCCGTCGATTGATTTGCGCGGCGCCACCTTGGCAGGGACGAAACTGGCTGTTCTGAAAACCAGCGCTTTTGAGAACCTGCAGGATGCGCCGCGCGCCGGTTTCGAAAGTGCAGTCGAACGCCTGCAAGCAGCGGGAGCCGAAGTGGAGCGCATCGAAGTTGCCGCCGTCGCCGAAGGAATGGCGCTTGCCGGGCAGCTTTTCGCGCCAGAGGCCTACGGCGAATGGGGTCAAGTTATCGAAGCCAACCCGGACGTCATGTTCGGCCCGGTGCGCGAAAGGTTCCGGTCAGGTCGGGATGTCTCAGCCGATGTCTTTGTCGCGGCGTGGCGGAAGCTCAATGCTCTTCGTGTCGAATACGCCGCTGCCACGGCGGCTTTCGATGCCGTATTGATCCCAACCGTCCCCATTTTGCCGCCCAAGCAGGCCGACGTGACCAATGACCACGACTTTTTCGTGTCGCAGAACCTCTTGGCGCTTCAAAACACGCGGATTGGAAACCTGATGGGCTTGGCTGGCGTCACACTGCCGACGGGCGTGCCGTCGACTGGCATTTTGCTGCAAGGCCCTGACGAAGGACGACTTTTGCGGCTGGCCAAGGCCGCAGAGGCCGCGTTGGCTTAAATGCCACAGGCAGGGTGGACGCCGGAAAAAACCGCGTCTGATCTGTGGACCAAGGCAAGCGCGCTGGATTAGACTCCCTCAAAACGGGGCAAAACGACCCCGAAATTGAGGCAGTTATGGTGTTTCCCGAGCGGTTTTCCGGACTTCCGGAATACGCATTTCCGCGTCTGCGCGCTTTGCTCGACGTCCATGAACCGGGCGGCGACGTCGTTCACATGACGATTGGCGAGCCGCGCCATGACATGCCGTCCTTCCTGGTCGATATCATTGCCGAGCACGCAGAAGGGTTCGGGCGCTATCCAACCAATGAGGGTATGCCCGAGCTTCTGCAGGCCATCACCGATTGGGTCCAGCGCCGTTACGGCGTGAAGCTGACTTCGGACGTGAATGTCATGGCGCTGAACGGAACGCGCGAAGGGCTGTTCAATTCACTGATCGCGCTTTGCCCGGAAGAGAAACTGGGCCGACAGCCAGCTATTCTGCTGCCGAACCCGTTCTATCAAGTCTACGCCGTTGCGGCCTTGGCCATCGGAGCGGAGCCGATCTATGTGCCCGCCACGGCCGAGACCGGTTTCCTGCCAGACTATGCCAGCCTTCCAGCCGAGGTGCTGGACCGCGTCGCAGTGGCCTATCTTTGCTCACCGTCGAACCCGCAGGGGGCTGTTGCCGACCGCACGTATTGGCGGACGCTTCTGGATCTGGCTGAGCGGCATGATTTCCGCATCTTTGCGGATGAATGTTACTCCGAAGTCTGGCGGGACGCGCCACCACCGGGTGCCATGCAGGTGGCGGCGGAAACTGGGGCTGACCCAGAGCGCGTGGTCATTTTCCATTCGTTGTCCAAGCGGTCGAACTTTCCGGGTTTGCGATCGGGCTTTGTCGCCGGTGGCCCTGAAAGCGTTCGTCGCCTGCGCCAGTTGCGGTCCTACGCAGGTTCACCCTTGCCGCAGCCGTTGCAGTACGCTGCGGCCGCATGTTGGCGGGACGAAGCGCATGTCGATGAGAGCCGCGCGCGCTATCAAGCCAAGTTCAAGATTGCCGATGACGTGTTCGAAGGCATAGACGGATGCGCCGCACCGGAGGCGGGCTTCTTCCTTTGGTTGCCGGTCGAAGACGGCGAGGACGCCGCGTTGAGGCTTTGGCGGGAAACCGGGGTGCGGGTGCTGCCGGGTGCATATCTCGCCCGGGACGTTGACGGCTTCAATCCAGGGAAGGGCTATATCCGCGTTGCGATGGTGGCCCCGGAAGATGAAATGCAGCGCGGGCTGGTCCAGCTTCGCGATTGTTTGTTCAAGTAAGGAAAAGAAAAGATGGCGTATCAGGCACGACAGCGAGACCCCCTCTTTGACAGTGACACGCAGGCCATTCTTGAACGGCGTGGCAAGGAGTTGCTTGGGCTTTCGATGATCGTGATGGCGGCTTTGGTCGCGGCGCTGCTTTATAGCTATTCGCCGGACGACCCAAGCTGGCTGTCCGTGACGGACGCGCCGGCGTCGAATTGGTTGGGGCGCTTTGGCGCTTCGATCGCATCGCCATTGAATGTCATCGCTGGCTTCGGAAGCTGGGCGATCGTTGCCGTTTTGGCCGTATGGGGCGTTCGCCTTATGGGACACTGGGGCGCAGAACGCGCCGTGGCGCGCCTGATCTTTGCGCCGATCGGCGTGGCACTTGTGTCGGTCTACGCCTCGACCCATGTGCCCGCCGCTGATTGGGCACATTCCTTCGGCCTGGGCGGTCTTTTTGGTGACACGGTGCTTGGCGCTGTTCTGAGCGTTCTGCCGATGGGGCCGGGCGCAGGACTGAAGACCTTGTCGGTCCTGTTGTTCGCGGGGTCCGTCGGCATGGGTGCCTATGTTCTTGGGGCCACATGGTATGAACTTGCCCGAGCCCGCAAAGTGATGATCGCGGGTGTTATCCTTGCCTATGCAACGGCTATTACCTTGCTTGGCCGTGGTGTCGTGAAAGGTCTACAGACCGCCGCCGATGCCAAGACGCGTCGGGCGGAACGTCGCGAGGCCGCGTTCGAAGCTGAAGACGACTTCGAGATCATCGAGGATGTCGCGAAACCCGGCCTGCTGGACCGTTTGCCGCGCCTGCGCAGGTCTGAGCCGGAGATGGCGACAGAGGATGACCCGCTCGATCCTGAGATGGACCCGGTCAAAGCCCGCATCGTGGCAGCCGTTAAATCCCGCGTGGCACGCCCTGATGCCACTGGCCGCGTTGAGCCGCCTGTGACGCTTGGTACGCCGCAGATTTCGATGCTGAACGACGATGGTCAGGTGGTAGGGTTCGACGCTGAACTTCCGCCGTCGGAGCTGGTGGAAGAGCCGATCGACATGGACGCCGCCCAGCGGTTCCAGTCGCAGCGGATTGCGACACCTGACCCGAAGGCTGTCGTGCAGCACAAGACGAAGAAGACGTCACCCTCGCGCCGCGCCAAGGCCGAGGCACAGCCCGGCCTGTTCGATGCCTCGGACGCTTTCGAGGTCCCGCCACTTGGGCTTCTGGCCGATCCGGGACGTGTTGAGCGTCACCACCTGTCGGATGAGGCGTTGGAAGAGAACGCCCGGATGCTGGAAAGCGTTCTGGATGACTATGGCGTTAAGGGTGAAATCGTTGCCGTGCGACCGGGGCCGGTCGTCACGATGTACGAATTGGAGCCGGCACCTGGATTGAAGGCAAGCCGTGTCATCGGGTTGTCGGACGATATTGCAAGATCCATGTCGGCGCTGTCTGCGCGTGTTTCGACCGTGCCGGGGCGGTCTGTCATCGGGATCGAATTGCCGAACGAGAACCGCGAAAAGGTGGTTCTGCGCGAAATCCTGTCCGCGCGGGATTACGGCGATGGCAACCAGCGCCTGCCATTGGCCTTGGGCAAGGATATCGGCGGTGATCCAATCGTCGCCAACCTGGCCAAGATGCCTCACCTGCTGATTGCAGGGACCACGGGATCCGGTAAGTCGGTGGCGATCAACACGATGATCCTGAGCTTGCTCTACAAGCTGACACCGGAAGAGTGTCGCCTGATCATGATCGACCCCAAGATGCTGGAACTCAGCGTTTATGATGGGATCCCGCACCTTCTGTCGCCCGTTGTGACCGACCCGAAGAAAGCCGTTGTCGCGCTGAAGTGGGTCGTCGGCGAAATGGAAGAACGCTATCGCAAGATGTCCAAGATGGGCGTCCGGAACATCGAAGGTTACAACGGCCGGGTGCGTGACGCGCTGGCCAAGGGCGAGATGTTCAGCCGTACCGTTCAGACCGGATTTGATGAGGACACGGGCGAGCCGGTTTTCGAAACCGAAGAATTCGCACCAGGGATCCTTCCCTTCATCGTCGTTATCGTCGACGAGATGGCAGACCTGATGATGGTGGCCGGGAAAGAGATCGAAGCCTGCATTCAACGTCTTGCACAGATGGCGCGGGCGTCCGGCATTCACCTGATCATGGCCACGCAGCGCCCGTCGGTCGACGTGATTACCGGCACGATCAAGGCGAATTTCCCGACGCGGATCAGTTTCCAGGTGACGTCGAAGATCGACAGCCGCACCATCCTGGGCGAGATGGGCGCCGAACAACTTCTGGGCATGGGCGACATGCTGTTCATGGCCGGCGGTGCCAAGATCACGCGGGTTCACGGCCCCTTCGTCAGCGACGAAGAAGTCGAAGAGGTTGTAAACCATCTGAAGCGCCAAGGGGCACCTGACTATGTCGGCGGTGTTGTCGAAGGTCCGTCAGAAGAGCGTGGCAGCGACATCGACGCCGTTCTCGGGCTGACGGGTGGAAACACGGATGGCGAAGACGCCCTTTACGATCAGGCGGTCGCGATTGTGATCAAGGATCGCAAATGCTCGACCTCCTACATCCAGCGAAA
>CAZMKY010000039.1:0-6684 GCA_964566835.1 uncultured Rhodobacterales bacterium | reverse complement strand
GATCCAAGAAGAAGCCAACCGCCCTGCCGCAAAGAATAGTGAAACAAGGGCAGCACGCGGCTTTGCAGCCTGTGATCAAAGTAGATCAAGAGATTGCGGCACGAGACGAGATCGAGGCGTGAAAACGGAGGATCCTTGATGACCGAATGCGCAGAGACGCGCACCATGTCCCGGATCGTCGGGTTGACCGAAAAGCCGTCCTCGGTCGCCGTGAAGTAGCGATTGACCAGTTCGGGCGGCAGATCTGCGACATCGGACAGCATGTAGACACCGATCCGGGCCCGTCTCAGCATCTCCTCGTCGATGTCGGTTGCGAAGATCTGAACGTCTGGCTTGTCCTTTTCGCGCGCGATCGCCTCGGCGAACAGAATGGCTATGGAATATGCTTCTTCTCCCGACGAACATCCCGGCACCCATACGCGGATCGTTCGGCTGACGCGGGCGTTTCGCACGATCTGAGGAATGACTTCCCTTCGTAAAAGATCGAAGACTTCGGGGTCGCGAAAGTACGAAGTCACGTTGATCAGCAGGTCTTGAAACAGCGCTTCGGCTTCCCGCACATCAGTGCGTAGCGCTTTTACATAAGCTTCGGGCTGGGTCAGGTTCAGAACCTGCATTCTCCGCTGCACGCGGCGCAAGACGGTGTTTATCTTGTAGTAGCTGAAGTCGTGACCCGTATTCTCATGCAGAATGGTCATGATCTGGTTGATGAAGTTTTCCCGATCAAAATCCCGGGTTGCCGGCTGATGCTTGCGCACTTCGAAGAAGCGCGACAGCGTCGCCGGGATGTCATCAACGCTTTGGACAAAGTCGATCAGCCCCGTCGCAATGGCGCTTGAAGGCATTCCGTCATAGGCTGCCTCTTCCGGGTCTTGCACGACCGCAAGGCCACCCGCTTCTTTCACGTAGCGAATTCCAACCGTGCCGTCGCCCCCCGTCCCAGACAAGACGACCGCAGCCGAATTGGGTCCTTGGTCCAATGCAAGAGACTGGAAGAAGTCGTCGATGGGTCGACGGAATCCACGCGGGGCATCGAAATCGACCAGGCTCAAGATGCCATCGTCGATCGAAATGCCGGACGCAGAAGGAATGATGTAGACCGACCTCGGACGAACCTCAGTTCCATCTGTGATCTGACGCACCTCCAATTCGGTGTATTTCGCCAGAAGCTCCGCCAATAGAGAGTCGTGGTTTGGATCAAGATGTTGAACGAGGATATAGGCCGCCTCGAAGTTCGGATCGACATTCCTCAGAAAATGCTCGAACGCTTCCAGACCGCCAGCCGAAGCCCCGACACCAATGACTGGAAACTCCAATGGTTTTGGCGCAAGCTCTGGTTTATCTGGAGCAAGCCTAAAGTCGTCTTCCATTGATCTCACTTCCCGAAAAAGCCAAAGCACGCCACAAGCAATTCAAGCAGTGAACATCAGCCGACGACCCTGCGCAAACGAATTTCTGATGCCGCAGCAGAAGTTTAACAATTGATAATCGGCAGGAGCGTCGTGGAGATGGTGCAATTCGGAACAAGCGGTCTTAGAGGCCTTGCAGTCGATCTGACGGACGCCTTGGTCGCCAACTATGCGACGGTCTTTGTAGACAGAATGCCGGGCGACGGAACACTGCTTGTCGGAAGAGATCTCCGCGACAGTTCCTCCCGGATCGCGGCCGCGGTCGCCGCCGGCGCAGCGCGAGCCGGTTACCGCGCGATCGACTGTGGTGTCCTGCCAACTCCTGCACTCGCGATGGAATCCGCCGCCCGCGGAACCGCTGCAATCATGGTGACGGGATCGCATATCCCCGGCGATCGCAATGGCCTGAAGTTCTACGATCGCGGCGCAGAAATCGCAAAGTCGGACGAAGTTTGGCTGAACGCCGGTGTAGCCGTGCTCCCAGACACGCCACCACCTTCTTCAGAGTTCTCAGAAACGGCGGATGCAGCAGGTCGGTTCTTGAAGCGTTACTCCGATTTCTTTGCCTCAGACGCCTTGAGCGGCATGCGCGTCGGTGTCTTCGAACATTCTTCCGCGGCACGCGAATTGATGGCCCCGTTGCTGAAAAACCTTGGCGCGGATGTCGTCTCGCTGGGGCGCAGCGACAGTTTTGTCGCCGTCGATACAGAGGCGGTCTCGGATGATGCGCGAGAGAAGCTTTCAGGCTGGGCTCTGGATCATGAACTTCACGCGATCATATCAACGGACGGCGATGCGGATAGGCCGATGCTGGCAGACGCCAATGGAAGCATCGTTCCGGGCGACCGGTTGGGGCCGCTGACGGCACGGCTGCTTGCGGCCAAGGCCATCGTCACGCCCGTCTCGTCGAATACGCTGGTCGATCTGATGGCCGACTGGCACATCGTCAGAACGCGCATCGGTTCGCCCTACGTGATCGCTGAAATGGAAGCCCTGACCGGACAAGACGTCGTCGGGTACGAACCAAATGGTGGGTTCCTGCTGGGTTATGACGCCCAACTGGCTGGCCGGACGCTCGCGCCCCTGATGACGCGCGACTTCGCGTTGCCGATATTGGCCGTTCTGGTCGAAGCCAATGCCCGAGGTCTATCCGTCGCGGCCTTGAACGCCGACTTGCCGCGTCGCTTTACAGCAACCGATAGGTTGACCAACGTGCCGACCGAGATTTCCAAAGCAATCGGAGCAGAGTTGATCGCAAGCAACTTTGACGTGCTTCCAGAAGATGCGCGCGACGTCACCGACATTGATACAACGGATGGTGCTCGAATGACGCTCGAAGATGGCCGCATCGTGACCGTGCGACCATCTGGCAATGCTCCAGAGCTTAGGTGCTATGCCGAGGCCGATCGCTTAGAGGCTGCCGAACGCTTGATGAAGGAGACGTTGTCAGCGTTGCGCAAAGCCGTGGATGCCGCTCCGACTTAAGAGGCACCACGAAACCCGCGGGCGACGACAAACTTCTCGGAACTGTCAGAACGCGATGCGGGCGGCTTGACGTTGGCGACGCTGTCAAAGCGTTGTTTGAGCAACGTTTGCAGGGACCCCTCTGCACCGCCTGCAAGCACCTTGGCAACGAACGTCCCTCCAGGATCGAGTACGTCAAACGCAAGTTCTGCGGCCGCCTCGCAAAGTGCCACGATCCGCAAGTGATCGGTCTGTTTATGCCCAGACGAAGATGCCGCCATGTCCGACATCACGACATCTGCCGGGCCTCCCAGCCATGCCTTAACTTTATCGTCCGCCCCATCTTCCATGAAATCGAGTTGATGGATCTCGGCACCTGGAATGGGTTCGACCTCTTGTAGGTCGACCCCAAGAACAGTGCCTTGCGCCTTGCCGGATTTCTCGCCCAACGCGTTGACGCGTTTTACGGCCACTTGGCACCAACCGCCCGGCGCACACCCAAGATCGACAACCCGAGCGCCGGGAACAAGAAAGCGGTACTTGTCGTCGAGTTCCAAAATCTTGAAGGCGGCGCGTCCGCGATACCCTTCGGCCTTTGCGCGGCGGACGTACGGATCGTTCAATTGACGTTCCAGCCAGCGTGTCGATGACAACTTGCGACCACGCGCAGATTTCACCTTAACCCGAAGATCCCGTTGGCCGCGACCGCTCGACTTCTTTGCCATTGTTCTCTTTGCCTCCGACCCGCCGCAGATTCTCGCGACGATCTACGCTCAATACGGCCCGTCTTCCAGCACACCATTGGCGGACATCTGGGCATATAGCAGCCCTTCGCGAAGGCCGCGATCTGCCACCGAGAGCCTGTCCGTAGGCCAGATCCGCAAAAGCGCCTGCAGGATGGCAGCGCCCGACATGATCAAGGCGTGCCGATCCCGGCCAATACGAGGATCACTTCGGCGACCTTCGGGGCCAAGATCCAGGTAGTTCCGGATCACCTTATCGATCTGATCGGACGTCATGCGCAGCCCGTCGACTTTGGTCCGATCGTATCGGCGAAGCCCCAGATGGCTGGCGGCCACCGTCGTCACCGTGCCGGACGTACCGATAATCTGAAATGCCTCGCCCGTTTCCCCGGCTTCATAGGGGGAAAACTCCGCCAGATTCTCTTCAAAAAACCAACTCATCAGCGCAAATCGCGCAGAATCGTCGTCGACGTCGTTGAATTGATCCCTAAGCGTGGCGACACCAAGCGGGACAGAGATCCAGTCAACCACACGCGCCGAGGGAAAGGGCGAACCATCATCAGGCTTGAAGCCCGCATGCAAACGCATGATCGCGCGCGGGCGCTCCATCCGCGGAACGCGGCTGATATCGATCCAGACAAGTTCCGTCGATCCGCCACCGATGTCGACGACCAGAAGCTGTTCGGTCTTGGTTGAAACCAACGGCGCGCACGAAATCACGGCAAGCCGCGCTTCTTCTTCCGGCTCGATGATCTCAAGCGTCAGGCCAGTTTCGCGCGTCACATGCGCCATGAACTCGTGCCCATTGGCCGCGCGACGACATGCTTCTGTCGCAACGAGGCGCATATGCTTGACGTCGTGACGCTCCAGCTTTTTCTGACAAATTCTAAGGGCTTGGACGGTTCTGTTCATAGACGCGCGCGACAAACGACCTGACGCTTCGAGCCCCAAACCAAGCTGAACGGATTTCGAGAAGCTGTCCACGACATGAAACTGACTGCCCTTTGGCTGGGCAATCAGCATACGGCACGAATTGGTGCCAAGATCCAGCGCGGCATATAGCTCTGCTGGATCGGGTATACCCGGCGCCTGCGGCTCGACCTTGATCGGGAGCCGGCTGGCGCCATCGGGACTCTTGGGCGGCATGTCGCCCTCCGATCTTCAGTTACCCTAAGCGTAGGCATGATCTTGCCATCCCGCAAGACTGCAGACGCATTCATGAAAGAGTTGAAAAGGTTTCATGCCCCACCCTCTGGCCGAATGAGGTGTGTTTGGTGGATACACACGAGACGTCGCGAAGCTTCTCTGGAATGTCGAAAATCAGCGTCGCAATTGCGTCGCCATCCGCTAGGACGAGCGAAGGGAATGGAGGTTTAAATGGCAGATGTCGTGATCGTCTATTGGCGGGACATCCCAGCACAAGTCATCGTCGGCAAAGGCCGGCGCGGGGCCAAGGCCCCCCTGCCCGAACGCTTCGAGCAGGCGATCGACCGCGCGGCCATGAAAGTTGGTGCACGTGACACCGATGCTTATCTCAGTGAATGGCGCAAGGCGCCGCCCTATAGCCTTGATGGTGCAGACGCTGAAGTCGCACGCGCCGAGGCAGAGCGTATCGATGCTGAATACAGCCAAGACGTGCTGAAGGCATTGATTGACAATGATGGGTGGGCTTCGGCCCCGGCAGACTGAGGACCAGCGGCATGGCACTCCTCCCTTTTCGGCGCAAGGCAGAGACAGAGCCTTCTGGCCCGACACCGGAACTGACCGGATTTCTGAACGACTTCTCGATCGAGGTCATGCCAAGGACCGCCGAGAAAGTCGAAGATTTTCGCGCCATTCTTCCGGCAGGAACACGCGTCTATATCGCGCATATCGACGGGACCCCCATCGAAGACATGGTGGCCACGGCAAAGCGCCTTGCAAATGATGGCTTTCAGGTCATGCCGCACTTCCCGGCGCGGATCATCGCCAACGAAGCAACGCTCGCCGATTGGATTGCGCGCTATCAGGGCGAGGCCAACGTTGATCAGGCTCTTTTGCTCGCGGGCGGGGTAACCGAACCGAAGGGTGAGTTTGCGCACTCAATGCAGCTTCTAGAGAGCGGACAGTTCGACAAGGCAGGCTTCAAACGTCTGCATGTTGCCGGCCATCCGGAAGGCAACCGCGACATCGATCCTGATGGCGGCGACGCCAACATCGCTGCTGCGCTTAAATGGAAGCAGGACTTCTCCAACCGCACCGACGCAAAAATGGCAATCGTGACGCAGTTTGCTTTCGAAGCTGATCCCATCATTGAATGGGCCAACGCGTTGCGAATGAATGGGATCGACCTGCCTGTCCACATCGGTATCGCTGGCCCGGCCAAGCTTCAGACCCTGATCAAGTTCGCAATTGCCTGCGGTGTCGGCCCATCGCTCCGCGTTCTGCAGCGCCGTGCGATGGATGTCAGTAAGCTGCTGTTGCCTTACGAGCCGGATGAGATCCTGAACGCCTTGGCACTGCACAAAGCCGCAAACCCTGAATTTGCGATCAGCCACGTTCACTTCTTCCCCCTGGGCGGCATAAAAACTTGCGCCGCTTGGGCCCATAAAAATGGCGCGGTTCCAGCCGCCGCCACAGCCTGACACTCTAGCCGGAGCCGCACCTGAATGACCCGCACAGTCCTCGAGTCCAAAACCAAAACCGTGGTGATCGGCTTTGATGAGCCGTTCTGCGTGATTGGTGAGCGCATCAACCCCACTGGCCGCAAGAAACTGGCCGCCGAACTTGAGGCCGGTGATTTCTCCACGGTCGAGAAGGACGCGATTGAGCAGGTCGCATGTGGCGCCACGGTTCTGGATGTGAATTCCGGCGCCGTCTTCACCAACAAGATGGCCGAAGATCCGCGCTATGCAGACAACAACTTTGTCGAACCCCCGCTGATGCGCGACCTGATCACGCGGGTGCAATCTGTCGTGGACGTGCCGCTTTGCACAGACAGTTCTGTTCCCGGTGCATTGGAAACTGGTCTGGAAGCTGCCGAAGGCCGGCCCCTTCCCAACTCGGCCCCCGCTGCAGCAGAGCGCCTG
>CAZMKY010000038.1:0-10664 GCA_964566835.1 uncultured Rhodobacterales bacterium | reverse complement strand
GGAAGACGAGTTGAACGCCATCGGCGTGCCCGCAGGCGCAGTGATGACGGTGCCGGACGTATTGGCCCATCCACAAATCGCAGATCGCGGATTTCTGGCGGCGTATGAAGTGCCGGAGGTTGGCACCGTTCGCGCAGCGCGAACCGGACTGAAAATCGACGGAGAGGCCCCCGCCGTATCTCGCCCGCCGCCGGCGCTGGACGCCGACGCGGATCGGGTCTGGTCCGAACTTGGGCTCACGCTGGACGAGATCAAGGGATTGCGTGAAGAAGGCGTCTTCTAGCGCTGCCTCTTAACCGCCGAGTCCGCCCAGACGCGCTTCCTGACGCCGGATCAAGATTTCCACCTCGTCAACGGCATCCGGGGTCAACTTTGGCCCCGGTGCACGCACAGTGGCGTGTGCAATTGCGCCGCGCTTGGCCAGAATGTGTTTGCGAACGGCAAGCCCCAGCCCTGGCTGGCTCTCGTAACGAACCAGTGGAAGATAGCTGTCAAAGATATCGCGCGCGGTTTCTTCCTGACCTGATGCCATGAGACGTACCACGTCGCGCATCATCTCAGGGTAGGCAAAGCCCGTCATCGCGCCGTCGGCCCCTCGCTTGACTTCCTCCAGCAGAAACTGCCCGCCATTGCCGCAGAGGATTGAGATACGTCGCGCGCCAGCATCGGACGCCTTTCGCAGCGTGGCGATCTTCTCAAGCCCGGGCCAATCCTCGTGTTTCAGCATCACGCAGTTGGGGCAATCCTCGACGATCCTTAGGATGACGCCCGTATCGATTTGAACACCGGTCACCAAAGGAAAGTCCTGCAGAACCCAAGGTGTGTCGCCAAGTTTGTCGGACAGCGTCTTGAAATAGGACGTGATCTGGCCGTCAGTCTTCAGGTTGCCCGGTGGCGCGGCCATGACCCCGGATGCGCCTTTGTCCATGGCGAGCTTTGCCAAGGCCTCCATCGCGGCGAAACCGGGCGCAGAGATGCCGACAACGACCGGCACCTTTGCGGCGCGGCAGACGTCTTCGACCACAGCGGCGCTTTCCTCCGCCGAAAGCTTTCCGGCTTCTCCCATGATGCCGAGAATGGTCAGCCCTGTGGCGCCGCGTTCTTCATAGAACTCCACCATGCGCGGCAGGCTGTCCCGGTCCAAGCTGCCGTCCGGCAGAAATGGCGTCGCGGCAATCGTGAAGACGCCTTTTGCGGTTTCAGTCAGCATCGTTTGGCTCCGGTCGGTGTGTCATCTTGAGGGTAATTCGGGTCAGGGCTTGGGCAACGCCAACCTGACAAGGCTCCACCACGGGCATGCACAGCGCGTCCTCAATGGCGCGCCTGTCATCCGCCATGCCTGCGCATCCAAGGATAAGCACGTCCGCGCCGTCCTCGTCTCTCAGGCGTCTGCCAACGGCGATCATGCGCTCACGCGCGCCATCCTTTTCGGTGACGCCCATGTCGATGGCCCGGTCACCGGCGAGACGGTCCAAGACCCCCATGGCCCCAATGGCGCGCATGTGGCGGGGTATAGACGCGGGCCGGATCGCGACAATGCCAAAGCGGTGTCCGAGACCCAACGCGGCCGAGATCGCGGCTTCCTGAATGCCAACGACGGGCCGGGAAGTTTCGTCGCGAAGGGCATGAAGACCGGGGTCACCAAAGCAGGCAATGACGAAGCCCGTGGCGTCATCCAGACTTTTGGCCTGATCCAACAGTGGGGCGATCACGCGATCGGCCTGCGCTTGGGTCTCAATCCCCGGCGGACCTTCGGCCAGGGTCAGACACGTAATCGGATGCCCCCACGCGCGCAACGGGTCGATCGCCCGGTCAATCGCGTCCGTGACCGAGGCAGAGCTGTTGGGGTTCAGAACATAAAGTGTCATGCGCCGGGTCGCGTCGCGGATTGAATTTCGATCTGGTAGCCCTCGGGGTCGTCGAAGACGAAGGCGCGAATGCCGATAGCGTCATTGACGAAGAGTTCCGATAGGTTCGTCATTTGCTCGGTCTTGGCCCAATCATGCCAAGCGTCGACATCGGGGACGCGAAGGCAAAGCTGAATGCACTTTTCGGCCTGCCAGTTGTTCATGCCCTTGGCTTCATCAACAAGCCCGACATGTGCGCCATCTGCCAGCCGGAAGATCTTGGCAAAGCCCTGATCGATCACCAGCGGAAGTTGCAACCTGTCGCGGTAGAACGCTTCTGCCGCTGCGAGATCCCTGTAGTAGAGAAACGTGATGGCAAGTGTCGGGGCGGACGGTGGTGTCATAGCGTAGCCTCGAATTCTGGCGCCGGAAGATTGGTCGCGACGGCGCCTAACTTGTCCCGTGCGATCCACTGACCGGTGCCGGGCGCGGTGGTCAGCGTGCCCGCGTCGACAACAACTTCGCCGCGCAGAAGGACAGTTTCGGGCCAACCTTGAATGGTGCGGCCCTCCCAAGGGTTGTAGCCCACGTTGTCGTGCAGATCGTCGGGCCCGAAAGTGACGCGGCGCGCTCTCTCCCAGATGACGATGTCGGCGTCATAGCCCTCGACCAGATCGCCTTTCCCCTCCAGCCCGTGCAGCGTCGCGGGCGCGGTGGCGGTCAGGCGGACAAAGTCTTCCGGTTTCGCCATGCCGCGTCCGATGATGGCGTCGAACATCAACGGCATCCGGACTTCGAGGCCCGGCAAACCATTGGCAAGTTCTGCGAAGGTCGCATCGGGACCGGCGGCGAGCTTGCCGGTTTCGTCAAACCGGTAGGGCGCGTGATCCGATGACACGATGGACAACGTGCCGTCCGCCAATCCTTGCCAAAGCGCAGCGCTGTCGGCGTCCGTGCGCTGCGGAGGGGAGCACATCCATTTCGCGCCTTCCAAACCGGGGCGGTCCAAGACGTCCTCGGACATGAACAGATAGTGCGGGCAGGTTTCAGCCCATATCGGCGCGCCGCGTGCCTTGGCGGCGCGAATGACTTCGACCGCTTCCGCCGTGGAGATGTGAAACAGCATGACCGGCGTTGCGAAAAACTCCGCAAAGCGGATCATGCGTTCCACTGCCTCGATCTCGGCCAGTCGCGGTCTGGCCACCGGATGATACGAAGGCGCAGTCAGGCCCTTTGCCAAAAGCCGCTCTCGCGTCCATGTCAGCAAAGCATCCGTTTCGGCATGCACGCAGACCAGTGCGCCCGCCCTCTTGGCCACTGCCAGAACCTCCAGAACCGCCGCATCATCCAGCTTGATATTGTACGTGGTGAAGATCTTGATCGACCGGTGACCGGCTTCGATGACGCTGGCCAGATCTTCTTCGAACGACGGAATGGACGTGTCGTTGACGATCAGGTGGAAGGCATGGTCCGTCATCGCGCCACGGCCCGCGCGCTGGGCGTAGTCTGCGACAGAGGCTTGAAGCGTTTTGCCCGTCTGTTGTGGCGCGAAGCTGACCGTGGTCGTCGTTCCGCCCATCAAGGCGCTTCGGGTGCCGGTCTCAAAGGTGTCAGCATTCATCTGCCCCATGCCGGACATCTGTTCGATGTGGCAATGCACGTCGACGCCGCCGGGCGTCAACACGCGGCCGGACACGTCTCGGCGGGGGCCAGTCGCTGCGCTCAGGTCGCCAAGTGCTGCGATGCGGCCATCTTTCAGTCCGACGTCACAGACGCGATCGGCCTGCGAAGACAGCACCCGGCCACCAGAAAGGATCAGATCAAATTCTGCCATGGGGCGACTAGATCAGCCGCGCTGATCCAAGGCAATGCCATCGACGGCCCCGCTGTCGCCAGACGCATCAAAGGATCATGGCGCGGATGCCGTAAGCGACGACGGTCAGAACTGCGACGCTGGCCAGCCAGATACCGATGAACCAAGCAATCCTTTTCAAGCTCTCCGGCATCAGTGGTACCCTTCTTCCGGGTCAATCTTGCCGCGGAACACCCAGTAAGCATAGGCGGTGTAGATCAGGATGATCGGGATCAGGATCAACGCGCCAACAAGCGCAAAGGCGAGTGAGCTGTCCGGCGCCGCAGCTTCTTGAATGGTCAATCCGGGCGGAACGATCATCGGATAGAACGAGATGCCGATGCCAATGAAGCAGAGCGTGAACAGCGCAAGCGAAGCCATGAAGGGCATCACGTCGCGGCCCGACCGAAGCCCGATGAACAGGGCGGCAGCGGCGGCTGCCACAAGAACGGGCACAACGCCGACATAGATCATGTTCGGGAAGGTGAACCAGCGTTCGAAATAGACCGGATCCTGGAAAGGGGTCATCAGGCTTGCAATGCCGATAAAGCCCAGCGTGGCCACGCCGAGACCCATCGCCCAACGCCGCATCTGCTGCGCGATGTGACCTTCCGTTTTCATCACAAGCCATGTCGCGCCAAGAAGGGCGTAGCCTGCGACGACGGCAACGCCCGTCAGGATCGTGAACGGGGTAAGCCAGTCCCACCATCCGCCTGCATAAGCGCGCCCTTCGATCTCGATGCCTTGGACGAGCGCGCCCAATGTGATCCCCTGGCAGAAAGCGGCCAGATAGCTGCCGCCTGCGAAGGCAACATCCCAGACGCCGCGCCACCGCTCTGTGCGCCAGCGATACTCGAAGCTGACCCCTCGGAAAACCAGCGCCAGAAGCATAAGCATGATAGGCATGTAAAGCGCTGGCATCACGACCGCGTAGGCCAACGGGAAGACAGCAAAAAGCCCGCCGCCGCCCAGCACCAGCCAAGTTTCGTTTCCGTCCCAAACCGGTGCGACTGAGTTCATCATGACGTCGCGGTCATGTTTCGCGGGCATGAATGGAAAGAGAATTCCGACACCAAGGTCGAACCCGTCCAGAATGACGTAGACGAGAACGGCGAAGGCGATCAGGCCCGCCCAGATGATCGAGAGTTCAATACCAAACATCGCTCATTCCCCCGGATGCGGCGCGGTATCGCGACCTGTGGTTTTCATCTGGTAGGCCGGAGTCGTGCCTGCCGTCCGGATAGGTCCGTCACGAAGCTCATCCACCTCGCCCGGGCCCTTCGCCATCATCCGCAGGATGTAGAAAGTGCCTGCGCCAAAGACGAAGAAATAGACCACGATGAAAGCGATCAAAGATGCTGCGACGGCGGGCGCATCCACTGGCGCAAGTGACTCGGACGTCCGCATCAGGCCGTAGACCGTGTAGGGCTGGCGACCGACTTCCGTTGTGACCCATCCGGCGAGAACCGCGATAAAGCCCGTCGGCGCCAGTGCAAGCGAAGACCAATGCAGCGCGCGGCTGTCGTAGAGTGTGCCCCTTGCACGGGCCACAAGGCTCCAGACGCCAAGTCCAAGCATCAGGAAACCGATGCCGACCATGATGCGGAACGAGAAAAAGACCAAAGCGATCGGTGGTTGCTCGTCGTCCGGAATGGTGTCCAGACCTTTCATGGGCGCATCAAAACTCTTGCCCAAAACGACCGAGGCAACACCCGGAATACCAATCTTGTAGTCGAGCGTCTGCGTTTCCTCGTTCGGAATGCCGAAGAGGTAGAGCGGTGCCCAGCCATCAGGGAAGCTTTCAAAGTGGCCTTCCATCGCCATGACTTTGGCGGGCTGGTATTCCTTTGTGTTCAGACCATGCTCGTGGCCCGCCACGATCTGCAGTGGTGTGACAATAGCCGCCATCCACATCGCCATGGAGAACATGACGCGCCGCGCCGGGCGTGCGTTGTCCTTCAGAAGGTGCCAAGCGGCACAGCCGCCGACGACAAAGGCCGTCGTCAGGTAGGCTGCCAGCAGCATGTGAACAAGGCGGTAGGGGAAGGAGGGGTTGAAAACGATCTCCCACCAGTCTTCCGGGACGAATTGGCCAGCTTCATTGATGGAATAGCCGGCTGGCGTGTGCATCCAGCTGTTCACGCTCAGGATCCAAGTCGCCGAGATCACTGTGCCGATCGCCACCATTGCGGTGGCGAACATATGCAAGCCCGGCCCGACACGCTTGCGGCCGAACAGCATGATCCCAAGGAAGCCCGCTTCGAGGAAGAAGGCTGTCAGCACTTCGTAGGCCATCAACGGCCCGATGACCGGACCGGCGCGATCCGAGAAGACCGACCAGTTCGTCCCGAATTGATAAGACATCACGATGCCCGATACGACGCCCATGCCGAATGCGACCGCAAAGATCTTCTTCCAGAACTCGAAGAGCCTCAGATAGACCTCTTCTTTCTTCCAAAGCCAGAGGCCGTTCAGGACGGCCAGATAGCTTGCAAGGCCAATCGAGAAGGCCGGGAAGACAATGTGAAATGAGACTGTGAACGCAAATTGAAATCGCGCCAGATGTTCCGCTGAGAAACCGTCGAGCATGGCTAAATCCTCTGTTCCTGCGGCAGATGTAAGTACGCCGGACCGGCGCACCATTGGTCGCTTGGTCGCGCAGTGCTTTGTCGCGCGACAATTGCGCACATTCGGTGATCCGATGGGCGTGAACTGGCGCGGAAACGGCCGATTTCAAGCTTTTTAGCCGTGCGCCTTCTGGCGCTGGGCGGCGATGCGTTCGCGATTGAGCGTGTAAAGCCCGGTGGCCATCAGGATCAGTGCACCGACGAGCGTCCAGCCATCGGGAAGCTGCCCGAAGATGACAAAACCATAGAAGGTGCCCCATATCAGCATCGAATACTGAACCGGCGCCACGACCACCGACAGCGCAATTTCCAACGCCTTGATGACGCAGATTTCGGCGGCGGCCGCGATGAAGGCGATGGCCACACAAATCGCGATGATCGTGGGGTCCGTCGGCCAAACCCAGACAAACGGCAAAGGTATGGTCAAAAGCGCCGACGACGTCAGGGCGGTATAGGCGATCGTGGTCACCGTTCGGTCCGTTGCGGACAGGGCGCGGCTGATGATCTGACGTCCAGCAAAAAGCGCGGCTGCAAGGATCAAAAGCACCACCGCCGGGTGCATGATTCCAGTGCCCGGTCGGATGACGACAAGCGTGCCGACAAATCCCAGCAACACCGCCATCCAGCGTCGGATACCAACCTTCTCCCGAAGGATGAGCGCGCCCATGATTGTCACCATGAATGGCGCCACGAAGGTAACCGCCACGGCATCGGCCAAAGGCACGTAGCTGACCCCGATGATGAAGAAGGTGGCAGAGCCGCCGGCAATCGCGCCCCGCAGAAGCTGCAGCTTGGGGCGCTTTGTCTCCAGAATCTGGCGACCATAGAGCCCCAGCAAGACGAAAACTCCGAAAAGAAGCCCCAGCTGCCGGGTCCAGACGATCTGGAAGGGGTGCAGTGTGTCCGTCAGGAACTTCGCGCCGGCGTCGACCATTGCAAAGAGGAACATGCCCAAAGCCATCAGCGCGATGCCGCGCATGTTGTCAACGCGCGGTCCCGGCGCTGACGTCAGTGGTACATCAACTGGCGGCATGGCTCACCTTGCTGGCAAGCTTTTCAAGAACCTCAAGGCACCGCACCAATTCAGAGCGATAGATATACTCGTCGGGCTTGTGCGCTTGCAGGATAGAGCCCGGCCCACAGATCGCAGCCGTCAGACCAAGTGACGCAAATGCACCGGCTTCGGTGCAGTAAGAGACAAGGCCCGCGCTGTTTTCGCCGGTCAGCGACAGCATGAGATCCCGTGCCGGGTTCGGCTCAACAGGAAGGAATGGTGGGAAGGTCCCGACTTCCTCGATGCGGATGCCGGTTTCTGGTGCAACGGACTGCATTTCGGGTTCCAGTGTCGCCGCATAGGCGCTGAGTTCTTCAAGGATCGCTTCTACATCCCCATCGGCGACCGGTCGCATTTCCCATTCCAACTCCGCCGCGCCGGGGATCACGTTGGCCACCGTGCCGGCGCTCAGCTTTCCAACGTTCAACGTGGTCCATTGGGGTGTGAATCCGTTGTCGTTTGGCCGGGATGCCAGCCGCGCTGCGATTTCTTCAAGCCGCACCGCCAGTTTCGCGGCGATCAGCCCGGCGTTCACCCCGATGTCCGGTCGCGAGCCGTGTCCTTCGAGGCCTGTCACTATGGCCTTGTATTCCGCGCAGCCCTTGTGACCGTCGACGACCGCCATATTGGTTGGCTCCCCGATCAATGCCATCTCAGGGCGAAGGCCCCGTTCCCCAAGATGTCGCGCCAAATCGACGGCGCCAAAGCAACTGACCTCTTCGTCATAGGTCAGCGCGATATGGATCGGTCGCTTGGGGTTGGCGAAGGCCGGCGCCATCGCAAGCACGCAGGCGATGAATCCCTTCATGTCACAGGTGCCACGCCCGAACAGCTTTTCGCCTTCTGCCGTCAGTTCAAAGGGGGGGCGGGTCCAAGGCTGGTCGGCAACGGGCACGACATCCGTGTGGCCCGACAAGATCAGACCGCCATCGCCTTCGGGCCCGAACGTGGCCCAGAGGCTCGCCTTTTCGCCGGTCACGTCATAGACGCGTTCCAGCCGCGCACCCGCTGGACCAAGGACGTCTTCCGCATAGGCGATCAGATCAAGGTTGGAGTCAGACGACACCGTTGGAAATGCAATTAGGTCCGACAGGATTTCGAGAGTGCGATCAATCATGGCTTCACAAAAAGCTTCCTTGGCCTGTCTGCGAGGCATTCTGCCCGCCCGTTTTCACGGATCAGTATGGTCTCGGTGATTTCAAGACCCCAACCATCCATCCAGAGACCCGGCATGAAGTGAAATGTCATCCCCGGCCTTAACTCGTTTTCGTCTTCTTCGCGGAAGCTGATTGTCCGCTCCCCCCAGTCGGGAGGATAGCTGAGACCAATGGGATAGCCGCAGCGTGCGCCACGCTCGATACCCGCAGTTTCCAGCGGTTTGGCGAGCGCCCGCGCGACGTCGCCTGCGACCGCACCGGCACAGGCGGCATCCAGACCAGCTTCCAGACCTTCGACCAAAGCGGCCTCGGCGCGGAGGATGTGGTTTGGCGGTTTGCCCAGAAACACGCTGCGACAAAGCGGTGCATGGTAGCGGCGAACACAGCCTGAGAGTTCGAAAAATGTCGCTTCGCCGCTTCTGAAAGGGGCGCCGTCCCACGTCAGGTGCGGTGCTGCTGCATCCGCGCCAGACGGCAGCAAAGGGACGATTGCAGCGTAGTCGCCCCATGCGTCGTCAGTCCCGCGGATGGCTGTCGACATGATGTCGGCGACCAGTTCGTTCTTGGGCAGGCCGGGTTCGATCCGTTCGACGGCCGTGTCCACGATGCGTTCGGAAATCCGTGCGGCCTTGCGCATGAGGGCAAGTTCAGCGTTCGATTTGATGCCTCTCTGCCAATTGACCAAGGCCGTTGCATCGACAAGCACGTGATTTGGCAATGCGGCTGCCAACGCGGCGTGGGCGCCGGCAGAATAGTAGTAGTTCTCCATCTCCACGCCGATCCGCGTGTGGGATGACAGTTGCGCTTCGATGTGTCGGGCCAGATCTTGCATTGGATGTCGGTCGGTCGCCTGCACAAAACCGTCGGCGTAGCCCGCGATATGATCATGGGACATCCAGACTGTGCGGCGTGCGCCTTCGGCGTCTTGACTGCGGCCCCACCAGAAGGGCGCGCGATCGTGGGTGATAAGAACGCCCTGATGCACATAGAACGACCAGCCATCGTAGCCTGTCAGCCACGCCATATTGGAAGGATCCGTGACAAAGAGCGCGTCGAGCGCACGCTCGGCCATCTCTCGCCGGACACGGGCAAGACGGTCGTCGTATTCGGTCTGGGTGAACGGCAAGTCAGCCATGGGCGCGATCAGGCGCCTCTTCCGACGCTTCGTCAAGCGTCATCCCAGCAAAATGGCCATGTTTCCGAAGGTTTGGATGACGCTGGTGGCGTGAATCGGTTCACGCCAAGGTAACTTCGGGCGCAATCATCATGGCAGATATCCGGCTTACGTAACGGAACTTTGTTGGGTCAGAGTGCCCAAAAAGTGTGAAATATCAGAATCTTGATATTCAACAGCACGCCGGACCGTTTCAAGCGGTTGCAAGACTCAGGCGCATCGTGTTGGGTTGCATTCAATGACAAACAGGGGGGCCCAAGACCATCTTGGCCGAAAATGCGTTTGAAAAGGACTTTGTCGTCTTCGACCAAGTCCAAAAGAGCTACGACGGCGAAACGCTTGTCGTGAAAGATCTGAACCTGTCCATCGGTCGGGGCGAGTTTCTGACGATGCTTGGACCTTCCGGGTCCGGCAAGACCACATGTCTGATGATGCTGGCAGGGTTTGAGACCGCAACCCACGGTGAAATCACGCTTGGCGGCAGCCCGATCAACAACATCCCACCGCATAAACGCGGCATTGGAATGGTGTTCCAGAACTACGCCTTGTTCCCGCATATGACTGTGGCCGAAAACCTCGCCTTCCCGCTTGAGGTCCGCAAGCTCGGCAAGTCCGAGCGTGAGGAAAAGGTGAAGCGCGCACTGGATATGGTGCAAATGGGAGAGTTCGGCGGCCGTCGGCCTGCGCAGCTTTCAGGCGGTCAGCAACAGCGCATCGCCCTCGCACGCGCCTTGGTCTTCGAGCCTGAACTCGTCTTGATGGACGAGCCGTTGGGCGCCTTGGACAAACAACTTCGCGAACATATGCAGTTCGAGATCACCAATCTGGCGCATTCGCTCGGGATTACCACGGTCTACGTCACGCACGATCAGACCGAAGCTTTGACCATGTCGGACCGCGTTGCCGTTTTTGATGATGGCCGCATTCAGCAGTTGGCGCCGCCGGATGAGCTT
>CAZMKY010000037.1:0-2150 GCA_964566835.1 uncultured Rhodobacterales bacterium | reverse complement strand
CACAACGATGAGGCCGTCATCTGCTGCCAGCGACAGGAAGAAGCGGGCCGTCCATTCCGCGTCAGCACTGGCGCATTCGAAATCGAAGAGCGTCGCATCCATTGCCCGCACTTCGACAGGGTTCGTCATGCGACACTGTCCCCCTGCGCCGTAGAAAACTTCATCCGCTATCCGCAAAGCGCCGTCGACCGCCCCGAAATCCGAGCAGGCCGCCGTCGCATCCTGACGATACGTGCCGGTGAAATCCGTCACGTCGTCTGCCCAGACCGGTGTGGCCAGGGCCATCGTCGTGAGTGCCAGTGCCCGGATCAACCGATGCCCTTCAAAGCGCCAGTCAACCGCGAGATGGACCGGCCCTCGCGATCAAAGATCGCACCGACCTCGGCGCGTTCCGCCTTCAGAAGGCTGATGCCTTCGACGCGCAGGTCAAAGAACAAGTCGCGACCCGAACGATCCGAGACGAAGAAACTGACCGCAAATGGGCTTTGCCCGCGTAATTTCGCCGTCGCTTGCACTTCGTGATACGACTTTACGGGGCGCGCACCGGTCACTTCGATCCGAGAGCCGGCGAATTCCCGGAAACGGCGGCCATATTTCCGTGCAACGTATCCGATAAAGGCATCAGTGAACGCGGCCATTTCCGACGAACTTGCCGAACGTGCGGGTGGTCCAAGTACGGAACGCGCAATCGTGTCGACATCGGCGTAGCGCTGGAAGATGCGCTCAAAATCCCGCAGGATCGCTGCTTCGCCCTTGCCGGAGTTGATCACATCGTTGATCTCGCCGACGGCCCGGTCGACCAAGGCGCGGGCCTCTCCGGAGGTGATGGCAAGTCCGGGCTTTGGCAGCAGGAAGGTCGCAAGACCAGCCATTCCGCCAACAACAAACGCCCGACGCGAAAACAGAACAGGGCCGCGCATCTCAGAAATCCTCATAAGGGTCAAAAAAGTCATCTTCCGCCGGAGCTTCGCCCAACTCGAACCGGCGACTGTCGAGGTAGAAGATCCGCAACTGCTCATATCCATCTGCGCTGTCGTAGAGGATATTGTCGATCGTCGTCCGGAACACGAAACGCTCGTTCAGCACTTCTAGGGTTGTTGCAGGAAGGCTTGCATCGGCGACGTCGTCTGGTGCGATGGCATCCAGTGGGTTCAGCAAGATATCGACGGCATAACCCACGGTGTCACGTTCCGTCGATGGTCCCAGAAGCGGCAGCACTTGGTAGGCGCCCGCCCCGACGCCCCAAACTGACAAGGTGTCGGCAAATCCGGTTTCGCGATCCTCGAGCCCGAAGCTTGTCGCAGGATCGAACAAGCCGCCGACCCCAACGGTCGTGTTGATCAGGAAACGGAATGTATTGTGGACTGCATCCTCGCTGTTGCCCTGCAAAACGTCGTTCACGACGGATCGCGGCTGGTCGAGGTTGTCGCCGAAGTTGCTGATCGATGTTCGTACGGGCGAAGGCACAGCACCATAGACGTTCGACAACGGGCGGATCGCGACACGGTCAGCCGCGAGGTTGAATTGATAAATCTGCCGGTTCACACCTTCATACGGGTCTGTCCCCGCATTTGGTCCGGCGCAAGCGGTCAAAAGCGGCGCGCCGAGCAAGGCGAAAATGACGCCTTTGCGTGCCTTAAAACCAAACATTTCGAACGACACTCAAATCACTCCTGTCTATCGGGGCGAACATAGTAGCTTTTGTGGAGAATCACAGGGGTGTCGGGATCAGACTTGCAGAACCGTGAAGACACGTCCAAACCTCAGGCAACAAATCGCTTCAAGGAGCATAAAATGTCCACAGATCTTCACTCCAAGCTGGCAGAACGCAATCTGGCATTGCCAGAGGTCTTCGCTCCGCGCGCGAATTACGTGCCGTTTGTTCAATCCGGCAACCTGCTCTTCGTGTCCGGCCAGATCTCGCAAGACGCAAATGGCCTGATGACGGGCAAAGTTGGCGAAGATCTAAGTGTCGAGGACGGCGTGAAAGCCGCCGAAGCCTGTGCCTTGTCATTGCTGGCACAGGTCGGCGCAGCCCTCGACGGCGATTTTTCGCGTCTGACGCGGGTCGTGAAGCTGACGGCCTTCGTGAACTCTGCGCCTGATTTCACCCAGCAGCCGCAGGTCGTGAACGGATGTTCGGATTTGCT
>CAZMKY010000036.1:0-1638 GCA_964566835.1 uncultured Rhodobacterales bacterium | reverse complement strand
GGGAAACCTGACCCGGCCGCATCGGCCCGCGACATCCGCGAAACGTTTGGGCGCATGGCGATGAACGACGAAGAAACGGTGGCCCTGGTCGCCGGTGGCCATACGTTCGGCAAGGCGCATGGCGCAGGCGACGCCGCCCTGGTCGGACCGGAGCCCGAAGGCGCAACAATGGCAGACCAAGGTCTGGGCTGGATTTCGTCCCACGCCAGCGGCAAGGGCGACGACACCATCACGTCCGGCATCGAAGGCCCGTGGACGGCAAAGCCCACCACTTGGGACAATGGCTATCTGGACGTTTTGTTCGGATACGAGTGGGAACTCAACAAGAGCCCCGCAGGGGCTTGGCAGTGGCAGGCGAAGGAGCTTGCAGAAGGTGACCACGCCCCGGCCGCGCACACCGAAGGCAAGACCGTGCCCTTGATGATGACGACCGCAGACATGGCCCTGAAGGTTGATCCGGCCTACGCCGAGATTGCCAAGCGCTTCCACGAGAACCCCGAAGAGTTCGCCGATGCATTCGCGCGCGCCTGGTTCAAACTGACCCACCGCGATATGGGGCCAAAAGACCTCTATCTGGGCGAAGAAGTCCCGGCTGAGGAACTGATCTGGCAAGATCCGATCCCGGCTGTTGAGCACGGCCTCGTCAATGCCGCCGATATTGCTGACTTGAAGGCAAAGATTCTGGGATCCGACCTGTCGGTTTCCGATCTGGTGAAGGCTGCTTGGGCGTCCGCTTCGACCTATCGGGGTTCGGACCGCCGCGGCGGCGCCAATGGTGCACGTGTGCGTCTGGCTCCGCAGAAGGATTGGGACGCAAACGAACCGGCCAATCTGGCCCGCGTTCTTGGAACGCTTGAGGGCATCAAGGCCGACTTCGATACGGCGCAGTCGGATGGCAAGCAGATCTCGCTTGCCGATCTGATCGTGCTGGGCGGCACGGCAGCAGTCGAGAAAGCCGCTTCCGACGCCGGCACGCCGGTCGATGTCCCGTTCACCCCGGGCCGGGCTGACGCAAGCGAAGCACAGACCGACGCGGCCAGCTTTGAACCGCTGGAACCCAAAGCGGACGGTTTCCGCAACTACTTGTCGGTCGACTTCAAGGTGCCAACGGAAGAGCTGTTGGTCGACCGTGCACAGCTTCTCACGCTTACCGCGCCTGAGATGACGGTGCTCGTCGGCGGTCTGCGTGTTCTGGGCGCGAACCACGGTGACAGCCAGCATGGCGTATTCACGGATCGGCCCGGTCAACTGACCAACGACTTCTTCACGGCGCTCATGGATATGAGCGTGAAGTGGGAAGCGACGTCTGATGACGAGGCCACCTTCGAAGCCAAGGATCGCGAAACCGGTGAGGTGAAGTGGACTGGCACGCGTGTCGATCTTGTCTTCGGCTCCAATTCGCAGTTGCGGGCACTGGCTGAAGTCTATGGTCAGGACGACGCAAAGGATGCCTTCGTGGCGGACTTCGCAGCCGCCTGGGCCAAGGTCATGGATCTCGGCCGGACCGACATCTGATCAGAAGAAGCGGCTGGAGGGGCGCTGCCCCTCCAGACCACCCTGGGGTATTGCAAAACAGAGGAGAGGTCACAGAGGCTTTTCCGGTTGCGATGCCCGAAGCTTGCGCCGCAGGATGCGGTG
>CAZMKY010000035.1:0-4500 GCA_964566835.1 uncultured Rhodobacterales bacterium | reverse complement strand
GCGCCTTGCGCCAGCACGTCCGAGAAGCAAAGCGCGGCGGTCGCGTTCGGGCAGACCGCCAGCGCATTCTCCAGCACGCTTCCGACCGCCGTGAAGTCCAATGGGCTTTCGAAGGTGCGCACGCTGATGTCACTGCCGGATATAGCCCCTTTCAGACGTTCGGCCGTCCGGTCGTTGTTTGCGACAGGACCATGCAGGATGATGATATCCTTGTGGCCAAGTTCGATGAGGTGATCCATGGCCATTCTTGCGGCCTTGGCGTTGTCATATCCCACGGTTGGCATGGCGTTCGAAGGATCAAAATAGGACGTCGCCAGAACTGGGATGTCGCGCCTTTGCACGAGTTCGAAGAACGCGGGGTCATGGGTGACACCCGAGACGAAGAGCCCTTCGATCCCAAGGTTTGCCAATGCCCGCGCGCGCGCGACCTCAATGTCCGGGTCGCCCCGCGTCGCGGCAACAACCAACGACAATTCGTGCTGGTTCAGACGCTCTTCCAAGACATTCAGGAAGCGCGCGAAGATAGCGTGTTCAAGCGTCGGGATCAGTGCGCCGACAATCCGGCTGCGGCCTGTGTTGACCGCGCGGGCGGCCGCGCTTGGGGTGAAGCGAAGCGTGTCGATCGCATCGAGAACGCGAGATTTCTTGTCGGGCGCGACTTGTGCCGAATCATTCAGAACACGGCTGACTGTGGCCACAGAGACGCCAGCGGCCTCTGCAACGTCACGAACTGTCGTCTTCTTAGGCCGACTTCGCTGATTCATATGACTTTTTTCATCACTTTTTGAGACCCCGACAAGCACGAGGTTGACATTTGTTAATGGAATATCAAAGCATGAAACCGGTTTCAAATGACCTTCCGGGGGACTGGTCGTGCACGATCAGAACGTCATTCGGGCGTTTACGAATATGGGACACATGCGAGATGGCAGGCTCTTTTCGGGCTTTGCCGGTCTATCGCAGGTCAAAATGCGGCTGCTTGAGCCGCGGGGTGCCATCCGGCTAGAGGTCGGCCCCGGTGATCTTCTTTCGATTGATGCGGGGAACGAAACGGGCTTCATGGCGGTCCTGGCGCTGGACAAGGACGGACGGCAGCGACCGGACGCGCTTGGCCTGACCGAGACGAGCAAGATCTCCAGAGCTGATTTTGAAGCAGAGCCGCTTTACGGCTGGAGCCAGGCGCGTGGCCTGCCGCTGCCCGATCAACCGACGCTGGCGGTCGTATCCAGCGCAGACGAACCCGTCATCCTGAAGTCGACGGCGGCACTTTCCGTCTGGCTGATCAATCCTTGCAGCGCGGATGCCCTGTCTTCGGGCGGGGCGGCCGGGACGGCGTCGATCTTGCACACGCCGTCAGGCGGGGCGCCGCGCTTGCCGGAGCCCTTGGGCCGCGTTCGCGAAGAGTTCACGGTGCCGCGCGGATCGGCGCTGAGTTATGAAGTGCGCAAGGGCGAGACGTTCCAGATCATTGACGTCGAAGGGCAGCAGTGTTCGGACTTTCAGGCCTTTCGCATGGCGGGCTTGGATCAGCAGAAAGAGTTGCTGATCGACAGCACGGCCACACGGAGCATGGTGCGGCGCGCCTTTCCGGGGCCGGGGCTTTTCGACAAGTTCTTCGATCAGACGCTGACGCCGCTGTTGCGCGTGGTTCAGGATACATGCGGGCGGCACGATACGTTTGGCTTGGCCTGCACGGCGCGCGGCTATGAAGAACGCGGATTTCCCGGGCATGTAAATTGCTCGGACAACATCTCCGACGCCCTGGAAAGCTATGGGATCGAGCGGCGCCCGGGATGGCCTGCGATCAATTTCTTCTGGAATACTTGGGTCGATCCGCAGTTTCACCTGATGACGGCCGAGAGCCATTCCCGACCGGGCGACTATGTCGCGATGGAGGCGTTGGAGGATCTGGTCTGTGTGTCCACAGCTTGCCCTGACGATATCGACCCCATCAACGGCTGGAACCCAACAGAGGTTCACGTGCGGATCTATGAGCCAGAAACGCGGCTGACACGCGCCGTCGCCTATCGCACCAAAGAGGATGCCCCGATGCTGATCAGCCAGGAATCAGCCTTTCATTCCCGTGTGTCCGAGTTGACCGATCAGTTCGTTCCGGCGCGCGATATCTGGGTGCCAAGATCTTATCCTTCACATGGAACGATCGGGGAATATTGGGCCTGCAGGAATGCCGTGACGCTTCAAGACATGAGCGGGCTTCGGAAGTACGACATTATAGGCCCTGACGCAGACCGGCTGCTGCAAATGGCCATGACGCGCGACATTGCCAAACTGGCGCAGTGGCGCGGGACCTATTCATTGATGTGCGATGAAAGTGGTGATGTCATTGACGATGGCACGCTCTTTCACGTGGGCCAGCATCTTTACCGCTGGTGCTGCGGGACTGAAGAAAGTGGCCGCTGGCTGAATACGCTGGCAGAACGCCACGATTTGCAGGTGCGTATCCATGACTTGCGCAATGCTTTACCGAACCTTGCGCTTCAGGGGCCGAATTCGCGCGAGCTGTTGTCGCGGATCGTGTTCACGCAACCGCATGTTCCAAATCTTGAGCAAGTGAAGTGGTTCGGCGCGACGATTGCACGCCTGAACGACCGAGAGGGTGCGCCCTTCATGCTGACGCGGTCCGGATACACGGGTGAGCTTGGCTACGAGATCTTCTGTTCGAAAGACCATGCTGTCGCGATCTGGGATGCCTTGATGGAGGCCGGGGCCGATCTTGGGCTCTGCCCGATGGGGGCCGATGCATTGGAGATCATTCGCATTGAAGCAGGTCTTGCGGCTGCCGGTGCGGAGTTTGCCCCCGGTGTCGACGCTTTCGAGGCCGGCCTGGGCTTCGCCGTTGACCTGAAGAAGACTGATTTTGTCGGCAAGGCAGCGCTGGAACGCAACGCCGCCGCAGAACGGCGCAGGCTGATCGGGCTGAAGTTCGACAGCAACGATGTTCCGACCCATGGCGCACCGATTTTCAGCGGTGAGCGTCAGGTCGGCGAGGTGACGTCAGCCACCTATTCCCCGACGTTTGAGCACGCCATCGCGATGGCGCGTGTCAGCGTGGAGCACAGCGAAATCGGGACCAAGCTGGAGGTCGGTTTGCTGGACGGAAGAATGAAGCGTCTGACCGGAACGGTGTCTTCTGTGCCGTTCGTCGATCCAACAAGGAAGAGGGCCAGAGCTTGAGTGTCGTAGAACTAGAAAACGTTTGGAAGGTCTTCGGGACCCGCTCCAAAGAGGCCATGGCGGCCATTCGCGCCGAAGGGATCGGCAAGGCCGAAGTCCTCGAACGCTATAACGCGGTTGTCGGCGTGAAAGACGCGTCATTTGCCGTCGAAGAAGGCGAGATCTTTTGTCTGATGGGCCTGTCGGGGTCCGGCAAGTCGACGCTTGTACGCCACATCAACCGTCTGATCGAGCCGTCATCCGGGACCATCCGGATCATGGGCGAAGACATCGGCGCGATGAAGACCGAACAGCTTCGCGCCACGCGTGCCGACAAGATCGGCATGGTCTTCCAGAACATGGCCCTGCTGCCCCACCGTTCGGTCCGCGACAATATCGGGTTCGCCTTGGAACTTCGGGGGGTCGATGGATACACCCGCGCTCAGGCGGCCGACCGGGCGCTCGAAACGGTGTCGTTGCACGGCTATGGCGACCGTCTTCCATCCGAGCTTTCGGGCGGTATGCAGCAGCGTGTCGGCCTCGCGCGGGCGCTGGCTGCGGATCCGGAAATCCTCCTGATGGATGAACCGTTCTCGGCGCTTGACCCGCTGATCCGCCGCAACTTGCAGGACGAATTCCTTGGCCTCAGTCAGAACCTGAAGAAGACCACGGTCTTCATCACGCATGATCTGGACGAAGCCATCCGCATGGGTGACCGGATCGGGATCATGAAAGATGGTGAGATTGTTCAGATCGGGACCGCAGAAGACATCGTGACAGCGCCGGCGGACGACTATGTCGCCGACTTTGTCGCGGGCATTTCCCGTCTGAAGCTGGTCTCTGCCTCCAAGATCATGGTGTCGCCGGACCAGCATCAAGCAATGCACGGCCCGATCGACATGTCCCAGTCCCACCCCGAGGCCAGCCCGGAAGAAGATCTGGATACTCTGGTCAGCATGAGCACCGGCACGGACATGCCGGTTCTCGTGAAGGCTGATGGAAATCTTGTGGGCGTTGTGACGAAGGACACGCTGTTGCGCGGTCTTCAAGGGGGAGCAGACGAATGAGCGGAGCAGTGGCAACAGGTGGTGGCGCGGAAAAGCGCGAAATCGACGATCGCGACGTCAGCGTCGGCACGTTTGTCGAACAGGCGGAAGACTACTACGCCCCCGTTTTTGAGCAGGTTCAGCGCGGCAGTCTTCCACGCTGGAAAATGAATATCTGGGCGCTGATCGCGCCATGGCTGTGGTCCGCCCTCAGGGGCGCGTGGCTTTTGTTCTGGGTATCGTTGGCCTTGGACATGATCGCGATTGTCTGCTTCATGCA
>CAZMKY010000034.1:0-5964 GCA_964566835.1 uncultured Rhodobacterales bacterium | reverse complement strand
CCCAGACGCACTGGCCCCTGCCGCCGGGTTGGCACGGGGATCGCGCCACCCGCTGTCACGCGCCATTGTAAAAACCGCCGAAGAGAACGGCATCGCACCAATCACCGTCTAGCATCTGACGGAGCGTCCCGGACAGGGGGTCGAAGGTCGGCTGGGCGGCCAAACCGTCAAGCTGGGAAAAGCCGATTGGCTTGGATGCGAACCCGGCGCGGGTGCCGAGGTATGGCTTTCTGACGGGCGGTCCGCCCCGCTTCGATTTGGCTTTCAGGAGACGTTGAAAGCGGACGCCGAAGCGACGGTTCAGACCCTTCGCACGGCAGGCTACGACGTGGCGATGTTGTCAGGCGACACGCCAGGTGCCGCCGCCCGAATGGGGCGAACGCTGGGGATTGAGGTCGCGTTGGGCGGCCTGACCCCTGCCGACAAGCTGGATTGGATTGAGGCAAAGACGTCCCAAGGTGCAAGGATCCTGATGGTGGGCGACGGCTTGAACGACACCGCTGCCCTGGCCGCGGCACATGCCTCGATGGCGCCGGGCACCGCGCTGGACGCGTCACGCAACGCCGCGGATGTTGTCATCCTTGGCCAAGGCCTGAGCGGCGTTCCCGAAACACTGGCCAATGCGCGCCTCGCGACGCGGCGCATGCGGCAGAACATCTGGCTGGCGGGGCTTTACAATGTTGTGTCCGTACCCGTCGCCCTGCTGGGGTTTGCGACGCCATTGCTTGCCGCCATCGCGATGAGCACATCTTCCCTGACCGTCACCGCGAATGCGTTCCGCAAATGAGTGTGCTGGTTGTCCTCATACCCGTGTCACTGACGCTTGGACTTGGAGGTCTCGTCGCGTTTTGGCTGCTCTTGAAGAACGGTCAGTTTTCGGACCCGGAAGGCGACGCAAGCCGGGGCATTGATGACGCCTGGGATGACCGGCCGAGGCCCGACCGTTAAACCGACATTGCGGCTTCGAGGTCTGCGCGGGCAAGGTCCGCCTTGCTGCCTGACATCTTGGTCGCGCCCCGTTCCAGCACATAGAACCGATCCGCGAGATCGTAGGCAAAGGCGAAATACTGTTCGACCAGCAGGATCGCCATATCGCCCCTGTCTTTCAGAAGCGATATCACCCGCCCGATCTGCTGAATGATGTTCGGCTGGATGCCTTCGGTGGGCTCGTCCAGTAACAAGAGCTTGGGCTTGGTCACAAGCGCACGCGCGATGGCCAATTGCTGCTGCTGCCCACCCGACAGATCACCGCCCCGGCGATGCAGAAACTCTTTCAGAATCGGGAAAAGGTCGAAGATCTCGTCCGGAACAAATCGTTCCGATTTCGGCAGGCAGGCGAACCCGGTTTCCAGATTTTCGCGCACGGTCATCAGGGGAAAGATATCCCGCCCCTGGGGGACATAGGCGATGCCCTTTTGAGCCAACGCATGAGCCGAGAGCGCGCCCACGGTTTCACCATTGATCGAAACCGCCCCCCCGGACCGAGGATGCGTCCCCGAGATCGCCTTCAACAGCGAGGTCTTTCCGACGCCGTTAGTTCCCATGACGCAAGTGATTTCACCGGTCCGGGCCGTCAGGTCGATGCCGTTCAGGATCTGGCTACCACCGTAGTGAAGGGTCAGACCCTCGCAGTTCAGAAACTCAGCGCCCAAGATACACCTCAATCACTGTCTCGTCGGATGTCACGTGGTCGAGCGAGCCTTCGGCAAGAACACGCCCCTCGTGCAGAACCGTGACCTTGCAATCAAGCCTGCGCACGAACTCCATGTCATGCTCCACCACCACGACCGCGCGGGTCTTTGCCGCCTCCCGAAGAAGGGTCGTTGTATGCTCACGCTCTGCCGGCGTCATGCCAGCTGCGGGTTCATCGACCAGCAGAAGTTGCGGATCCTGCGCCAGAAGCATGCCGATTTCCAGCCACTGCTTTTGACCATGTGACAACTCTCCAGCCTTTCGGTCGCCAGCGCCGGTCAGACCGATTTCACGGATCAGATCCTCGACCCGGGCGCGATCTTCGGTGCTTGGCCGGTAGAAAAGGACCGAGAATGGACCGCGTTTTTTCTTGAGGGCCAGAAGCAGGTTTTCGGTGACCGTCTGGTCTTCGAACACGGTCGGACGCTGAAACTTTCGGCCGACGCCCGCTTGCGCGATGTCACTCTCAGACCGGCTGAGAAGCGACACGGACCCATCGCCCCAGAGAACGCGACCTGTGTCAGGGCGCGTCTTGCCGGTGACGATGTCCATGAAAGTCGTCTTGCCCGCGCCATTGGGGCCGATCACGGCCCGCATTTCGGCTTTGCCGATCGAGAATGACAGATTGTCGATGGCGCGAAAGCCGTCGAAGGTGACGGATACGCCCGAGACTTCGAGGAGCGCGCTCATGTCTCGGCCTCCTTCTCGCGGAGGCTTCCGGCGTCAGGACCAAGGTCTGCGCCATGGCGGTTTGGGGCGCGACGGTCTTGCCAAAGGTCGACCAGCCCGCCGAGGCCCTTCGGTGCAAAGAGCGTCACGGCCACAAAGGAGAAGCCCAAGAGAACCGTCCACCAATCCACCCACTGGATCACGATAGGCCCAAGCACGATGTCGGGCGCCTGCCCGCCGGTGAACCATGTCGACAGAAGCGAGACGAAAGCCGCGCCGACGACAGCACCATAAAGCCGCCCGCGCCCGCCGAGGGCGACCCAAACGGCAAGATAGATCGACGCGATCGGTGCAAGTTCGGCCGGATTGATAATGCCCGCTTGCGGATAATAAAGCGCACCTGCGATGCCTGCGATCACGGCCGTAAGGGTGAAAACGAACAGCTTGTAGGTCTCCACCGGGTAGCCAAGGAACCGGACCCGCGCTTCATCATCGCGAATGGCCTTCAGAACCGACCCGAACGTGCCCGAAACAACCCACTTGGCCAGGATATAGCCCAACGCCAAGGCCAGTGCGGATGCCCAGAAGAACCAGATCGAGATCCAGTCTTGCGAGACGCCGTCGAGACCCGGAAGATTCTGCAGGCCAGAGAGGCCATTATTGCCGCGAAGGCCGCTGTCATTCTGGAAAAGCCAAAGCGCCAGTGCCAAGGTCATCGCTTGCGTCAGGATCGAGAGGTAGACCCCGGTCACGCGGCTGCGGAAGGCAAGCCACCCAAAGACCAGCGCCAAAAGTCCCGGAACAATCACGACCGCCGCCAATTGCAGCGGGAAAGAATGCGCAAAGCCCCAGATCCACGGCAATTCGGACGAGCCGACGACACCGAAGATCTGTGTCGCTACGGCTTCCTGAACTTCGCCCGGCGTGGGCGGCAGAACTTCGGCCGCGAGGCTGCCCAGCACAATACCTTCAGTCCGCGCATACATCAGCCACATACCGATGGCGTAGCCACCAATGCCGAAGAACGCCATGTGCCCAAGCGACAGAATGCCCGTGTAGCCCCAGACCAGATCCATTGCCAAAGCGACAAGGCAAAGGCAAAGCGTCTTGCCCAGCGTTTTGACGAAGCTGGTGGAGATCACACCAATGCCCGTCGCTTCGCTCAGCACGGTCACGCCGATGGTGAACAGCGCCAGAAGGCCCAGGAACACGAGGACCGAAGGGTGACGGAAGGCAAAGGGGCGGCGCTTGGGCAGCGTCAGGCTGGCATCAACCATGCGCCTGCCCTCTCTGCTGGCTCAAAATACTCATATCTACGCCTCTGCCGCGCGGCCCTTCAGGGCAATGATGCCCTTCGGCCGGAATTGGATGAACAGGATGATGAAGAGGATCATGAAGGTTTGCGCCGCCAGCGTATTCGCCGGGTTCATCCACTCGATCCCTTTCTGCAGCGTGCCGACCAGCGTCGCGCCTAGAAGCGTGCCCCAGATGTTGCCGACGCCGCCGACGACAACGGTCATGAAAGACTGGACAATATAGTCCGCGCCCATCTCAGACGTCACTTTCGCATAAAGGCCGATTGCGACCCCGGCGATCCCGGCGATGCCGGACCCGAAGCCGAAAGTCAGCATGTTGATCTTGTCCGGATTGATCCCCATCGACGCGGCCATGCGCGGGTTCTGTGTCACCGCCCGCACTTCCAGCCCAAGGCGCGTGCGGTTCATGACCAGCAGGAACAGTGCAAGGAACAAGAGCGCGAGGATGAAGATCGCGATCCGGATATAGCTGATCTGAATGACGTCATTGATGACAAGCGATCCATCCAGCCACCCCGGGGAGGTCAGCGGGCGCGCTTGGGTGCCGAAGATGTTCTTGGCAATCTGTTGAAGCGCGATCGAGATCCCGAAGGTCGCCAGAAGCGTCTCTAACGGGCGATGGTAAAGATGCCGGATAACCAACCGCTCCATCGCGACGCCGGCGAGGAAAGTGATCGCGAAAGCCAGCGGCAAGGCCACGATGATTGAGACTGTGTAATCCGGGATCACCTGCTGCACGACGAAGCCTGTGTAGGCGCCCATCATGATGAACTCCCCATGCGCCATGTTGATGACGCCCATTACGCCAAAGGTGATGGCCAAGCCGATGGCTGCAAGGAAGTAGATCGACGCCAATGACATGGCATCAAGGCCCAGATCGACGGCCTCGCTGACAGCGACGCGGGTTTCGATCCCGGACAGGGCCGCGGCAGCGGCCATCGCGACGGGCGCAGGTGCGGCCGTATAACGCTCGAAGAACACGAAACGCTCGAGCGCAGCATCGATATCGGCGGCAACCGGCGCCGGGTCCACCGCGCCTGCGGCGGCAAGTGCTTCGTAGGCAATGCGGCGCGTCTCTTCGCTGTCGAGGCTGGCGACGGCAACGCCGCCGACCTGTCCGTCCTGAATATTCTCGATGAGCGCTTGTTTGACGTCATCGCGTCCAAGCAGTGCCGGGGCAAGTTCGGCAGCGACCAGCATCTCATAGGCCGCATCGCGGGACAGCATGTCATCGCCGGGCTGCACCTGACGCACGACGCTCGCATCGCCCGGCAAGGCTTCGGCAACTTCGATCTTGGAGGCAACAAGCGGGTTCAGCGTGGCGCGCACATCAACGGACAGATCACCGGAAAAGCCCTCGATGGCGGCGATGCGTTCTGCGTCGTCTTCGGAAAAGCGAATGGTCAGCAGCCGCTCAAGCCGCTCTTTCTTCTCGGCCAAGTCCAGATCTGCATCATCCAACGCGGCGCGCAGTGCAATCAGATGCGACGGTTCGGCATCACGTTCGATCGCCTCAAGAGCGGCAGCGCGTTGCAAGGGATCTGGATCTGACAATTGAAACTGGACCAGCGCTGCACCGATCATGCCCCGGATACCGGAATTCGGCTTCAACTGTTTCCAGGCTTTGTCTTCGACGCTTCCCACCTCTTCGCCGGTGGCGGGGTCGAAGATCCGAATGGTGTCGCGGTCGATTTCTTCCGCAAACGCAAAGAGACCCGTCTCTTTTTCGAACCACATCTCTTTGGCTTGCCAGCGTTCAAGCACACTGCGCGCGGCAGGCAGGCCTGAGCTGGCGAGGGCGTCGATGGCGGGTCCGATGGTCTTGCGGGACGACTTTTGAATGATCTCGCCATGTTCCTGCAGAAGCATTTGGATAGGCGTATCAACATCTTGCGCGGCAGCACTGCCAGCAAAAAGAAGTGCCACAGCGATCAGCACCTTACGGATCATGCCCTGCCCCTTTTCGGATCGTCGTTCAGGCGACAACTTGCGCCTCTTCAAAGCGCTGGCCGGGCGCTTGCCCGGCCAGACTTGGTCTTTTGGGTCAGATCAGTAGTTGGACTTGATCTGAACGCAGGTGCTGGTTTCGGTGTTGTACATACCGCAGCCCAGTTCGGCCCAATCGGATTTCAGGACGGCCGATTCAGGCAGGAAGTCGGTCCAAGCGTCGCCCGGAACTTCGTCCGTCTGGCTGATGATGTCGAACTGACCATCTTCCTGAATTTCACCGATCAGAACTGGCTTGGCCAGGTGGTGGTTCGGCAGCATGACAGCGGTGCCGCCGGTC
>CAZMKY010000033.1:0-2215 GCA_964566835.1 uncultured Rhodobacterales bacterium | reverse complement strand
TCCCCGTTCGCCTTACAGCACGGGACCATGCCAACATCATCTCAAAGACACCGATGCTATCACTTCTGGGGCGCCTGCCGGGAACATCGGCTGAGCGCGGGGCTTTGATTGAAAGCTATCTGGATGGGCTGAATGACCTCGTGTGGGACGCAAAGCTTTCGGCGCATGACAGCGTCTTTGCCGAAATGCTGGACCCCAAGACTTTTGCCCAGCCGACCGCGTTTGTGTCGGAATACCCCATGCTAACGACAAACCTTATTCGGGCTGCTGCTTTGATGACGAATGCAACGAAGCTTGGGCAAGTCACTGCGCAGGCTGATCCTCTTTCAGTCCACAGCACTGCAGAAAGCCTTGCGGCGACGGCCGCGGGCCTTGGTGTTCGGCATAAGGATATCGAAGTGCTGGTCGCGCACGAGCGTGATTTCCAAGCGGCTCGATCCCTCGGCATGGCCGCGCGCTATGTAGCAGAGCGGCAACCCGTGCCCACCAAGCCAGTGTTGCGCAGTGTGCCAAAGGTGGAAATGCCGATTGCCCCAATTGTGAACAAATCGCCTTTTCAGCATGCGATTGCCGGTGCAGCCTAGTCGCAACCAAAGGGAACCTGTCAAACCCAAGACCTGCATGACGCCTGCCACTCGCCAAAGCAGAAGGATCTCCTTAGGTTTCTGCCAGAGGACCTTCTGTCTGCAGGCGTGGGTGACAGGAAATGGATGTCTTTGTCGGGGCGCTGCTGCCGATTGCGGTTGTCGTCATCATGTTCAGTCTTGGCCTAGGCCTTACGCTGGCTGATTTTCGGCGGATTTTGCACCGACCACGCGCCTTCCTGATCGGGGCGCTGAACCAGGTCATTCTGCTTCCTGTGATCGCTTTTCTGATCATTCTGGCTTTTGGCTTTGCGGCTGAAACAGCTGTTGGCTTCATGATCCTGTCTGCATGCCCCGGCGGTGCCGTCAGCAATATCATCACCAAAATCGCGGATTGGGATGTTGCGCTATCTGTGACCTTAACGGCCGCGTTCAGCTTGACATGTGTGGTCACGATCCCCTTCGTTCTGAATTTTTCCGTGGTCTATTTCTTGGGGGCCGAAGCGCCTGATGTGGATATAGCCGGCACGGCCATAGTCACCTTTCTCCTGACCGCATTGCCAATTGCACTTGGCGTGTCACTGCGTGCTGCAGCGCCTGCGGCCACGCAGAAGTTTGCGCCCGCGTTGGCCAAGATTGCAGTCGCTTTGTTCGCGGCGGTCATTCTGGGGGCCATTTTCTCGAACTGGCAGGTCGTAGAGGACAATATCACCCATGTTGGCGCAGGGCTTCTGGCCCTTGTCGCAGCGCTGTCCGTCGTCGGTTTTGTGATCTCACGCGTGCTGGGGGCAAGCGCGCGAGAGGCCAAAACGATCTCGGTTGAAACGGGTATTCAGAACGGGGCGTTGGCCTTGGCGATTGCCGGACTACTGGTAACAAATGGTCCTGCGTTCAACGCCTATGCCATTCCGGCTGCGCTTTATGGGGTCGTGTGGCTTTCGACCGCGCTGCCGGTATTCCTAGTCATCGCCAGACAACGGGCGTGACTGCTCGCGCAGGCCTTCACCAAGGCTCCCAATGACAATCTCGGAGCTCTCATCATGCTCAAACCGGGCGTGACAGTCTTGCCTGGCCTTTCCGCCGGTTTCGCCAATCACGAAGTTGGCTTGTTTGTCGGCGCTGCAGCCGGACATCGCCGAAGGCGCAAAATGGTCAACATGTGCGGTGGAAAGCCCCCATGCAGAGATCCCAAGTGCCTGACTTTGGACCTTGGCGTCTTCAATCGTAAGGTTCGAGTTGTCGCCGACCGTGATCCCAGTCGCCCCGCAGACATCAAGTTGTGCACGTTGGATCGTGGATCTGCCGGCATGGATCGACAGGCAATCACCGCCTGTCTTGAGGACCAGAAGTTCGTCGATATCGACGTCGGACAGGTCAATGCCCAGCGCCCGATTGAAGCCGTTTTCGATAGCCACAAGATCAAGCTTGCCGCGAGAATTCACCAAAGACACGGATTCAGAGCATGCGCCGTCCAAACTGATGATGGAACTGCCAGTGAGGTCTGAATTGTAAAGTGTCAGGCAACCCTCAAGCCCGATGGAATTTTCAGTGTACGCCTCGTCGTTCAACGCTCGGCCGAAAAAGATGATGTCCCATCCCGCCAAAGACGCATTTCGGATTAGGGCCCAGTC
>CAZMKY010000032.1:0-5539 GCA_964566835.1 uncultured Rhodobacterales bacterium | reverse complement strand
TCTCGTGCGCCAGAACCGCGGCCACCTCGTCCGGGGTGTCGGCCAGATCAATGAGCCCCCGGAAGAACACGACACGCCCGCCCGGCAGAGCGAAGGCGTTTTCCAGCGGGGGATCGAGGACCGTCACCGTCAGCGGGTAAGGCAGTTCCAGCGTATCGCCGCCCAAGCGGGTCACCATCTGTGCCATGGCGTCCAAGCCGTCACCGCTTGTGCATTCCTGAACGCCGCCCAGCATGTCCTGACCCAAGGCGTTTCGAACCTGTTCATAGGTTGCATCGCCCAGCGCGCGTTCGCCATCAGCGGGCAAAACGCGGGCCAACTGGTCGGCCATCAAAGGCACCATGACAAAGATGATCAGTGCGACCGATGCGACGGCGGCGACCGCCCATTTGGCGATCCGGCCCTTTCCTTTGACAGGTTGCGCGTGCTTCAGCCACGGGAACCGGGCGCGCAACGGTTCGGTATCCACCATTTCGCGCAGAACGATCCGAAGAAGCGGCGCCTCTGTCGAGGTCAGGACCATCGTCTCCTGATCGGCTTGATCCGGCAGTTCACGAAGGCTTTCCAGTTTAAGCCGCCGCTCGCCACCGTCGGCAAGGGGGACGATCAGCACGGCTGGTGTCACAGCCTCATCAATCGCGATGGTGCCTTGATGCGCCGCCGCACTTTTCCCGTCGAAGATTTCGACCAGGGCCTCGTAGCGCGCACTCGCGCCTCCGACACGGACAACGGTCATATCGCTGCCCCCAGATCCAAGGCTTCGGCAAAGCCTTCGGCATCGGCGTTGGCCGTCACGTCACGTTGCCGGATCAAGGCCAGCGCCGTTGCCCCGGTCAGCGTTGTGCGCGTCGCCAGATGCGTCCAAAGCGGGATCAGGACAAAGGCGTGGCGGAGCGCCGCCCAAAGCACGAAAATCGTGAAGTAGAGTATGACGCTCAAGGCAGTCACGAAGAACGGTGTGGTGACTTCGCCCGTTGCCACGGCCTCTTCGAAATCGAGCGTTCCGAACGTGGCTCCTGCCAGACCCGCACCCAAAATGCCGGAAGCCAAACTGACAACCAGAATGACCAGGAAATAGCCAAGCGCATAAATGACGGCGACGCGCGCCATGTTTGGCTTGGCTTCAAATCCGACGCCGCCGAACGTCTTGGTTCGAAGAAGCCGCCGCCACGCGACGGTGGTGTAGCCAACAGCCGCAAATGGCCACAGCAGACATAGGCCGATGACGAGTGGTAGGAGCTCTAGGAAATCCCCTGTGAAGAACGCCATTTTTAAACCTTCAGCGACCATCCCACCACCCAGTGCAATGATCGCGATTGAAATCGCCCAGACCGGAATGAAAGGCACAAACAGCATCGTCCAGCGGCCGCCTTGATGCAGCTTTGCCGTTCCGAACCACGTTCGATCGGCCTTGAATTTCTCCAATGCAAAGGTCTTCAACGGCCAGAGCGTCCCTAGGCTGACGATCGTCAGACCCCAATAGAACAGGCCGCGCCACGCGTATTGCCACGCAGCCGGTTCCAACTCAAACCGGATGCCGCGCCAGCGCGTGCGCGCCAGAACATAGCGATGCGCCCTGTAGCGGGCATAGAACCAGATTGGCACGGCACCGAAACCCGAAAGGGCGTAAGCGACTGAGTTGCCTGAGAAAAGCGAGAAGCTCGCGTAGACCAAGATCAAGTTCACAATGCCCAGGTAGAACGCCAGGATCACAACCGCGATCAGAAAGCCCAGCAGCTTTTCGATAGGCTGGCCAAGATATTCCAAGGGCACGCCGCCCGGTCGGATGCCGGACCAGTACACCCGGCGAAGGCGCGTCTTCATCCAGAAGCGATAGATGCCAAGCGTCAGGACCGTCAGAATTCCGGTCTTGAGCGCCAGGCCAAATACGCGGCCACGGTCGGCGGCGAATTCCACGTCCTGGCGCGCCTGTGGCATGGTCGGGATGCTCAAAAGAATGCCCTTTTTTATGTAAATCTGTTGGACTGTGGGAACCCACGCGGTGCCATGCGCCCAGCGCTGGCACGGGCCCCTGTCCATTCTTCCAATTCTGTTACCGTGCGTGTCCGGCCTGCCGGGTCAAGCCAACTCAGGCCGTCGGCTTTCACAAATGTCCGCGCGTCCGACAATCCGCCATCCTTGTAGCGCTGAAGCCGGACGCCCTTGCCGCGCGCCATGACCGGCAGTTCGTCCAGCGGGAACACGACCAGTTTGCGGTTCTCGCCCACGACGGCCAGCCAGTCCCCCTCGACGGGGCGCGCAAGGGCGGCCTTCACATCACCACGCACATTCAACACCTGCTTACCAGCCCGGGTCTGTGCGACGATTTCGTTTTCTTCCGCGATAAAGCCATCGCCGGCGGTCGACGCCACCAAAAGCTTTTCGCCCGGACGGTGGATGCGCAACTCGACGATGTCGGCTTCGTTCGGAAGATCGACCATCAGGCGCACCGGTTCCCCCATGCCGCGCCCGCCCGGCAGGTTTGCGGCCGACAAGGTATAGGCCCGGCCATTTGCACCGAAGAGGATCAGGCGGTCCGTCGTTTCCGCGTGGAAAATGAACCGTGGTCCGTCGCCATCCTTGAACTTCAATTCGCGTGCCAGATCGATGTGGCCGGTCATGGCCCGGATCCATCCCATCTGGGAACAGACCACCGTGATAGGTTCACGGTCGATCATCGCTTCCAGCGGAACGTCTTCGACTTCGCTGGCTTCCTCGATGCGGGTGCGGCGCGGCCCAAGAACGGAATCTTTGCCAAAGACGGTGCGCACTTCGCGCAATTCGCCTGCGATCTTGGCCCACTGCGCGCCTTCGTCGGCCAGTAGGTCTTCCAGATCGGCCCGCTCTGCCAGAAGCGCGTCATACTCGCGCCGAAGCTCCATCTCCTCAAGGCGCCGGAGCGAGCGGAGACGCATGTTCAGAATGGCGTCGACCTGAATTTCGCTCAGCTCACCCTCGCCCGGCGGGGGTGAGCGGTAGTCGGCCTCGGACGTCGCGCGCACGAAATCGCGCGACCAGTCTTCGCGCATCAAGGCGGCCTTGGGTTCGTCATCATAGCGGATGATGTCGATAACGCGGTCGAGGTTCAGGAAGGCAACGATGAAGCCTTCCAGCACCTCAAGACGGTGGTCGATCTTTGCAAGGCGGTGGCGCGAACGACGGCAGAGCACATCGCGGCGATGATCCAGAAACGCCCGCAGCACTTCTTTCAGCGAACAGACCTTTGGTGTCACGCCATCAATCAGAACGTTCATGTTCAGGCTGAAGCGCGTTTCAAGATCCGTGGCCCGGAACAGCATGTTCATCAGGACATCCGGATCGACGTTGCGCGATCGCGGCTCCAACACGATGCGGATGTCGTCGGCGCTTTCGTCCCTCACATCAGCAAGGATCGGCACCTTCTTCAACTGAATGGCTTCCGCCAGTTTCTCAATCAGGCGGCTTTTCGGCACTTGGTAAGGGATTTCTGTAACGACGACTTGCCACTGGCCACGGTCGAGCTTTTCGACCTCCCAGACCGCGCGGACGCGGAAGCCGCCTTTGCCGGTGCGATACGCCTCCAAAATAGTCTCTGCATTGTCGACGATCACGCCGCCCGTCGGGAAATCGGGGCCTTTGACGTATTCGACCAGCGTTTCGTCCCGCGCATTCGGGGCCTTGATCAGATGCAGGCAGGCATCGACCAGTTCACCGATATTATGCGGTGGAATATTGGTCGCCATGCCAACGGCAATGCCTGACGCGCCATTGGCCAGAAGGTTCGGAAAGGCGGCGGGCAGAACTACAGGCTCGGTCAGGGTGCCATCGTAATTCTCGCGAAAATCGACCGAATCCTCATCCAAGCCCTGCAGCAGCATTTCGGCTGCGGCGGTCAGGCGCGCTTCGGTATAGCGTTCTGCAGCCGGGTTATCGCCGTCGATGTTGCCAAAGTTGCCCTGGCCGTCGACCAGCGGATAGCGGACGTTGAAATCCTGCGCCAACCGCGCCATCGCGTCATAGATCGCCTGGTTTCCGTGGGGGTGGTAATTGCCCATCACATCGCCAGAGATCTTCGCGGACTTGCGGAAGCCGCCCGTCGGCGAAAGACGAAGCTCGCGCATGGCGTAGAGAATCCGGCGATGCACTGGCTTCAGTCCATCGCGCGCATCCGGCAAGGCGCGGTGCATAATCGTCGACAACGCGTAGGTCAGGTACCTGTCACCGATGGCCCGGCGCAGCGGTTCTGCCAATTCGCGTTCGCTTATATTGTTGTCGTTGTCCGAACTGCTCATAGATACTGTGATACCCCTGCCCCCCGTGGCGGTAAAGCGACGGCGCACGTCTTTCGGTGAACTTTTTGAGGCGCTTCGCGTTTGATCCATGTTAAGACCGACGCGATCCTGGGGGGGATCCTGATATGTATAAGTTGATCGCGGTCACACTGGCCGCAATGTATGGCGTTCTCATGATATTCGGCGATCCCGCCGATGCCCCACCCGTGGCCCGCGCCTCCACAGGTGAAGACGTCGGTGAGCGTTTCTCGTTCACTGAACTTTTGGAGCTGCCGCAAGACACCGCCGCCGCTGCCGTCCGCGCCACCTCCGGACCTTCAGACCAAGAAGCCGTCCAGATCGCGCTGAAGGCGACGGAAGACTGGCGCGCCAATAAGACGGGTGGCGTTCAGCTGCGCGGCTTGGTCACTGCGGCCGCCGCGGCGCCGACTGAATCGGACGTCACGACCGAGGCGGCAAGTTTTTGGTACGTGACCGGCTCGACCGTGAATTTGCGCTCGGGTCCATCGACGTCTGACGCGGTCGTCGGCCAGGTCTCACTCGGGGATGCCGCTGAAACGCTGTCGGACACATCGGCCGACTGGATTCAGATCCGGACCGCCAATGGTCAGACCGGATGGATCTTCGGACGCTTCCTCGGAGAAAATCAGCCCGGCTAAGCTTGAGGCTTCTTCGCTTGACCGCTACCTCTGCCCGGAAACGGGCAGAGATGAAGAATGGCGAAACGCTCCATCCTCATTACAGGCGCAGCAAGCGGCATAGGTCGCGATGCTGCCGAAACGATGGCGCGCGAGGGCTGGCAGGTCTTTGCAGCCTGTCGTCAGGCGAAAGACGCCGCCAATCCGCCGGCTGGAACCACGGGCGTACATCTGGATTACCGGGACGGCGCGACCATCCAGTCCGCGCTGGATCAGGTGCTGGCAGCCACCGGCGGCACACTGGACGCCCTTTTCAACAATGGCGCCATCGCTATCCCCGCCCCGCTGGAGGACCTGCCGCGTGGCGCGATGGAAGACATCTTTCAGGTGAATTTTCTGGGCTGGCACGATCTGACCCAGCGCGTGATCCCCATCATGCGACGGCAGGGGCATGGCCGGATCGTCAATTGCTCGTCCGTTCTAGGCTATGTCTCACCGCCTTTGCGGGGGGCTTACAGTGCGACCAAGTACGCTTTGGAAGCTTGGTCGGATGCCCTGCGGTTGGAGATGGACGGCACCGGAATCAAAGTGGTTCTGATCTGTCCGGGGCCGATCAAGACTGACTTTCGA
>CAZMKY010000031.1:0-2605 GCA_964566835.1 uncultured Rhodobacterales bacterium | reverse complement strand
GAGATGGTCCAGACGTTCCGTGCTTTGTCCCGCGAAGCCTTGATCATCGAAGTTGAGACACCCCACACCTTCAAGGAAAGCGTCGATTTGTTCCGGATCGGTCACAAGGAAGTCGACGCGAACCCTGATGGCATCGACTTTTCAGGACCGATTTTCGAGGCGATGGCACTGGCAGGACTTTTCTCGCGCGAAGCGACGCTCGATACGTCCAGCACGGCCTACCAGCAGGGTATGGCTGCGGTGCTGGAGAACGCGGATACCGGCATGGCGCATCTTTGGCAGGTGACCGACACCAACACGAGAGAGGATCAGATCGCAGCGGGACGCGACTGGCTGCGCCTTCATCTTGCGGCGACAGCCGAGGGCGTCGGGATGCAGCCCTTGAGCCAGTGCCTGCAGGAATATCCAGAGATGTCAGATCTTTACCAGATGGCGCACGAGATCATGGCGCCGGATGGCGGGACGGTTCAAATGTTTGCACGCCTTGGCTATGGTAAAGCGGTGCCAGCGTCGCCGCGTTGGCCGCTGGAGGCGAAGGTGATTGGCTGAGACTGCGCAAAGTGAGGTGGGCGAGACGTTCGCCTTCTTCAACGAGATCGGAATTATCAGTCAGCTGAGCCGCGCTTTTATGGAAGCGCGGCTGCCAGACGGGCTGTTGTTGCCCCACTTTTCGGTCTGCAATCACCTGTTGCGTGTGAAGGACGGTCAGACGCCCTTGGCGTTGGCAAAAGCTTTTCAGGTGCCGAAAACCACGATGACGCACACGCTGTCCGGGCTTGAAAAGCGCAACCTTGTCGAACTGAAGCCCAATCCGAAAGACGGTCGGTCAAAATGCGTGTGGATCACGGACGCGGGGCGCACGTTTCGGGATGCGACCATCCAAAGTCTCGGGCCCGATTTTGCGGTGCTGGCCCAAAGCATAACGCCTGAAGAACTGCGTCAGGCGTTGCCAATTCTAACCAAAGTCCGCCAAATCCTCGACGAAGCGCGGGACTGATGGTCAGGCGCGGTGCGCGCCATCCGCCAGCGATTTCACGAAGGCCAGAACATCTTCCGTGCTGTCGCCTTTGGCGATCCGGTCCACGATGGCGGAACCGACGACGGCGCCATCGGCCACGCTTGCAATTGCCTGGGCCGCCTCCGGTGTTTTGATGCCGAAACCGACGATGATCGGCAGATCGGTCGCGGTTTTCAGACGCTCCACCTCGGGCGAGACGTCGGTGGCTTGCGCTTCAGCTGCGCCGGTGATTCCTGTGATCGACACATAGTAGACAAATCCGGAAGTGTTCTGCAGCACCTTGACCATGCGCTTTGCGTCGGTGGTTGGCGTCGCCAGTCGGATGAAATTCAGACCAGCCGCCTGTGCCGGCAAGCAGAGTTCGCTGTCTTCTTCAGGCGGCAGGTCAACGACGATCAGGCCGTCGATGCCGGCGGCCTTCGCGTCTTCGAGGAAGCGCTCCACGCCATAGCTGTAGATCGGGTTGTAGTAGCCCATGAGGACGATCGGCGTCGTGTTGTCGTCTTCCCGGAAGGCCCGCGCCATTTCCAGTGTCTTTGGCAGGGTTTGGCCGGCGTCCAAAGCCCGCTGACCGGCAAGCTGAATGGTCGGTCCGTCGGCCATCGGATCAGTGAAAGGCAGGCCAAGTTCGATGATGTCGACGCCTGCTGCAGGCAGGCCGCGCACAATCTCAAGCGCGCTGTCGTAGTCCGGATCGCCGGCCATCACGTAGGTCACGAAGGCTTTGCGACCCTCGGCCTGAAGCCGTGCAAAAGTGTCATCAATCCGTGTCATGGCTGGTCCCCGATCTGTCGTCGGACCCTGTTGCCCCAGACTGCGACGAAGTTCAATCGGCGCCGTCAAAAATGCGTTCGGCTGTCCATTCGGATCTGGGGGCCTTGTGGGCCTGCCAGAAGACATCTGCGATCTTGTCTGGTGCGAAGGCCGGTTTTGATCCGATGCCGCCGTTGATGGTGATGGTCGAGAAGTTCACGCCTCGGTCGTGGAACTGCCCGGCGGTGGCCAACGCCAGCCCGCGGAGCGCCGACTTCCCGGCAGCCAATGCGGGCGAGGGCGCACCGGCTTCCGCGGGCGCGAGCCCCATGCGGGACCCGGTCCAGAGGATCGTGCCTTCCCCTGCAGCCTCCATCCCGGGCAGGACAGCTTGCGAAGCCGCCAGCGCGGCACCGGCCCCCAGCATCATCTCGCTCATCAAGAGGTCCGGCGCCAATTCGGGTCCGGTGTCGGGCAACCAGCGGCTGGCATTGTGGATGAACACACGTGCCGGGCCGAGGCTGCCGTGAACACGCGTCAGCGCGCCTCGGATGCTGTCGAGATCGGTGCCATCCGCGGTGAAGCCTTTGACGGTTTGACCGGTCTCTTTAGCGACGGTTTCGGCCATCTTGGACAATCGGTCCTCGTCGCGCGCGATCAGGGCGAGGCTGTGGCCTTCCTTTGCGAAGCGACGGGCCAGCGCCAGTCCGAGACCCGGACCTGCGCCCAGAATGATGGTAAGAGGGTGAGACATGATTGCACTTTCTGCTTGGCTTGACCGAGAGCTAGCCCGGGCAAGCCAAAGTGCGAGGAGACTGGACAACTTGTCCCTCT
>CAZMKY010000030.1:0-2911 GCA_964566835.1 uncultured Rhodobacterales bacterium | reverse complement strand
ACGTGGAAGGATGCAGGCTTCCGCGCAGTGCCGAACTGCGTGGTGCGCAAATCGGCCTACATCGCCCCGGGCGTTGTCCTGATGCCGTCCTTCGTGAACCTTGGCGCCTATGTCGACAGCGGCACGATGGTCGATACTTGGGCCACCGTCGGATCCTGTGCGCAGATCGGCAAGAATGTTCACCTCTCCGGCGGTGTTGGCATCGGCGGCGTGTTGGAGCCGATGCAGGCCGGTCCTACGATCATTGAAGACAACTGCTTCATCGGGGCGCGCTCCGAAGTGGTCGAGGGTTGCATCGTGCGCGAAGGGTCCGTCCTTGGCATGGGTGTTTTCATCGGTCAGTCGACAAAGATCGTCGACCGTGAAACCGGTGAAGTGATGTATGGTGAAGTTCCGCCTTACTCGGTGGTCGTTGCAGGCTCCATGCCGTCCAAGAACGGCATCAACCTGTACTGCGCCGTCATCGTGAAGCGCGTCGACGAAAAGACACGGTCCAAGACCGGCATCAACGAGTTGCTGCGCGACTGACGTCAGGACGGAAACGCTCTGTTTCCAAAACGTGAACAGAGTGCCCTGACCCCGCCGTGATGAGGCCGCGAATCCCCTCTTTTCTCAGGGGTATGGCGCAGTCTTATGTCGATCCATTTCGTATCCGGCAGACCGTCCATGATCTTGGTCTGGTCATGGCGCGGGCCAGTGATGGCACCCGCCACCGGGTGGCCGAACGTGCTGCGCCACGCGAACGGCAAGAGGCAGCCTATAGCCTCGCCCGGATCATGGACCGTCCCGCACCGCGCCGTCGCGTTGCACCGGGTGCAGCGTTTTATGGCGCGGCCCGCATGGCGGCGGCCCTTCCGGATGATGACTTCGAAGGCTTTGTCTTCGCCACCGCCGCGCTGCTTCTGGATCGGATCAATGGCAGCGACACGCCAGACGATCTGCATTGGAACTGGGACGCCTTCGCGGACCACTACCGTCTGGCCGACCCTTGGCAAAGGGCCGCGTTGATGAACGGCTTCAGGACGGGCACGGCCCTCGGGCGTGTATCCCTTCTGGATGGTCCGACGCAGGACGATTGCCTGACCGTGCGTGCGCACATTCTCTTTCACGATGATCCGCCGCTTGGTGCTTTCGGACAGGTCGTCTCTGATGCGGCCCGGACGGAAGCCTCTGCGACCGAGGCAGGCCATCTCTGGGCCGAGGCGGTGGACCGCGGCGCGCAGCTGACGCTTCTACCTTTCTTCCGCTACCTCTACGAGCGACCTGAAGGGCTTTCCCCACCCAAACCCGATAACGCGACGCTGCTGCCAGCGCTCCTCTGACGCTTGCCCTTGGGCATGGCCTCTGTCAGATGAACGCTATGGCAAAAGACAAACCGAAACGGGAAACCCAGGTCTATACGCTGGTCGTCCAGGTTGGACGCACGGCCGAAGACGGCTTGCCCGAAGACGCCACCGGCGCGGCCCTCATGTGCTACGCCTCTGGCGTGGACGAAGCGGAAGCCGTGCGCGAAACCGTGGCCATTCTCAAGCAGGCTGACCTCGCGCCTCTGGATGTGACAGGATATGGCACTTTGGAAGAACGCCGTGCGGAAGGTCACGAGATTGACGAGGCCGAAGTCGAGCTGATGGACCGCGCCAAGGCGGAGAACGCCGTCATCGTTGCGCAGATGACGCCGTTTTATGGTGACGAGGATCAGGGCGCATGACGGCGATTTTCCTCGATCTCGACGGCACACTCATGGACAGCCAGCGCGGCATTGAAAGCTCTCTCAGGCACGCCTTTCGGGGTGCCGGGTATCACGAGCTGGCCGAAAGCGACCTGAAGTGGATGCTGGGCCCGCCGTTTCTGGACAGTTTCGCCAAGCTTGGCATCACGGAAACGGCTGGCATCCTGACGGCCTACCGCGACGTCTACACCGCGGGCGGCATGTATGATGCTGCGGTTTATGATGGCATATTCCCCATGCTGGACGGGCTGCGCGACGCGGGCCACCGGTTGTTCCTGATGACAGCCAAGCCGCATTCCTACGCCCGCCAAATCACGGCGCATTTTGAACTGGCGCCTTACTTCGAAGCCGAATTCGGGCCCGAGACCGATGGCACCCGCGGCCACAAGGCGGACCTTCTGGCGCACGCGCTGAACGAAACGGGTATCGACCCGGATCTGGCGCTGATGGTCGGTGACCGCGCCCATGATATCGAGGCCGCAACAGCCAATCGCATGACATCCGTTGCGGTCCGCTGGGGCTATGGCAACGCGGCCGAATGGGCGGACGCGCATCATCTGGTCCAACACCCGACCGAAGTCGTGACACTTGCGGCCAGCCTCTTGCAAACCGAAAGGACAACGCCATGACAGACCCCGCCGACCTCACGGCGCGCCTTGTCCGTTGCCCTTCGGTGACGCCGGAAGAAGGCGGCGCACTTGTGCTCTTGGGACAGATGCTTGAGGGCGCCGGGTTTGAAGTCTTCCGCGTCGATCGTGGCGAGACGTCGAACCTTGTCGCCCGGAGGGGCGCGAAAGGGGCGAAGCGGACCTTCGGATTCAACGGACACACAGATGTCGTGCCCATCGGCGACCGTGCGGACTGGACCCATGACCCCTTCGGCGCCGAGATCGAGGACGGCTGGCTTTACGGTCGTGGCGCGACGGACATGAAATCCGGTGTCGCGGCTTTCGTTGCGGCAGCGATGGACTTCGTGGGTGATGTCCCGCCGGACGGTGCGATCCTGATCACCGTGACGGGTGATGAAGAAGGCGACGCCACGGACGGCACGACGGCAATTCTCGACTGGATGGAGACCACGGGCGAGGCGATGGATGTCTGCCTTGTCGGTGAGCCGACCTGCCCGGAGCAATTGGGCGATATGATCAAGATTGGCCGCCGTGGCTCGATGGTCACCCGGTT
>CAZMKY010000029.1:0-1805 GCA_964566835.1 uncultured Rhodobacterales bacterium | reverse complement strand
CGGTTCCTCTTTCACCGTAATGATCCGACCGAACTGAAGCACCAAGGCCTTTTCACGTTCGTCGACGATGAAGACCGACGACGCCGCCAAAAGAAGTGCAACGACTGCAGCGGGTAGAAGTAAAGCTGTCTTACGCATTAGTTCGACCCTCCGTTTGAGTTGCTGCGCAGTTCATTGAGCGGCAGGTACGGCACAACGCCGTTGCTGCCATCGCCAGTTTCATCAAGCAGTATGATGTCCACACCACCAAGCACCTGTTCCATCGTCTCTAGATACAAACGCTTCCGTGTCACTTCTGGAGCTTTCTCATATTCAGACAAAACAGCGCTAAAGCGGCTCGCCTCACCGACAGCTTCGTTCACAACCTGTGCGCGATAAGCTTCCGCCTGTTCTAGCAGCTGAGCTGCTTCACCACGCGCACCGGCCACACGTTGGTTGGCGTAAGCGTCTGCAACGTTTTGCAAGCGGTCACGTTCCTGTTCCGCGTCCTGAACCTGACGGAAGGAGGCGATCACCGGCTCGGGCGGGTCGGCCTTGTCAAAGTTCACACGGACGATGTTCACGCCGGAATTATAGCTGTCGAGTGTTGTTTGAATCTGATCACGCAGACGATCCGCAATCGCGCCACGATCCCTGTTCAAGATCGGTGCAAGGTTGGACTGCGCGATAATCTCACGCATCGCTGATTCAGACACGGCTTCGATGGTTTGAGCCGGATCAGCGAGGTTGAAGAGGTATTCGGACGGATTAGAGATGTTCCAAACCACTTGGAAATCGACATCAACGATGTTTTCGTCACCGGTCAGCATCAAACCCGCATCACCACCGGCGCGGCCTGTGCCCACTTCGATATTACGCTCAGTTGTAACCGCCAAGACTTCGCGCGTCACAATTGGCCACGGCGCGAAATTCAGACCCGGCTCTCCAATAGAGGACTCACTGCCGAACAGCAGTTCCACTGATTTTTCTTCCGGGCGCACCGTGTAGAATGACGCAAAAAGCCAAAGACCAATCAGCGCCAAAATGCCAAGTCCGACTGTACCCCGTGTGATCGCAGGGCCACCGCCACCGCCAGAGCCGCCAGCGCCATTATTAGAGCCGCCACCGCCGCCCATCAAAACGCGAAGCTGTTCGCGCCCTTTATTTACGAGATCGTCAATTTCAGGGATCTGGGGGCTATCCTGACCCGGTCTCCGGCCGGGACGGTTACGGTCATCACCATTTCCATTACCATTATTCCCGCTGCCGTTGTTACCACCACCGCCCCAAGGGCCGCCGTTGTTTCCTGCCATGTTCTGGTATGCTTCCTTGCTAATCGCCCGCCACGCGAGCCTTGCGCTTAAAATGATACTTTTTGTCGGGTTTTCAAGTTTCCCGCACCGGTTCTTTCATCGTCACCAACTCTTCCGCCATTGTCGGGTGAACCGCGACCGTTTGGTCGAATTGTTCTTTGGTTGCGCCCAATTTAACGGCGATCCCAGCAAGTTGGATCATTTCACCTGCGTGGTCCGCGACGATATGACATCCCAAGACCTTGCGGCTGGCCTTACTGACGATCAACTTCATCATGACGCGATCTTCTCGACCTGCGAAGGAATGGTTCATCGGCTTGAAGGACGTTGAATAGACTTCGATCGGTTCCTGAGCCGCGGCTTCCGCTTCCGTCAGGCCAATGGTTCCAAACTCGGGCTGGGTGAACACCGCCGATGGGATCAGCTCATGATCAACGGGTGTTGGGTTTCCTTTGAACACTGTTTCAACAAAGGCCATGCCCTCTCGGATCGCGACAGGTGTAAGCTGGACCC
>CAZMKY010000028.1:0-7693 GCA_964566835.1 uncultured Rhodobacterales bacterium | reverse complement strand
AGCCGTATTGTCGCTTGGCTTCGGGGACGAAGATCTCAATCCGGTAATGAAACCCGAACAGCCGCTCGGCGCGCTTGCGGTCGCGAAGCGCAGGATCAAAGGGCGACAGAAGACGTACACGCGAGGATGGACCGGGCAGGTTGGCGGCGTAATCCAGCATCGCTTCGGTCGTGAAACTGCGTCTCAGACTGCCATTCGCCATCTCTACGTCGACTTCGATAAGACGACCATGCGTAACCGCGGTCGCGCACCAAGTCTTGGCTTCGGCCGGCGTTACAATGTCGAAGAACGCGGCCAGTTCGCCGCTGGTCGCGAAACCAAGGCGCTCCATTGCTGCTGACAGTGCCCAGTCGATGACCTCTTCAGTGTCCTTGCGACTGTTCAGATGCTCGGCCGGAATGACGCGCTCGGACAGGTCATAGAACTTGCGAAAGCCTTGGCGGTGACAAATGGCCAGCCGCCCGGAGCGCCAGAGAAACTCAAGAGCTGTCTTCGAAGGGTGCCAGTCCCACCAGCCGCCCGAAGCCTTGGCCTCATCGCCGCCCACGTCCATCGTGCAGGTCGCGCCATTGTCACCGACGTGTCGCTCCACCGCTTCGATCTCGCTGACCCACCCGTCGCGTCGCCAAGCTGGCCACCGGGCGCGCATCCGCGCTTCGTCGCGTTCAAATTTCAGACGCCAGAAGGGATAGAACGCCATCGGCACGACCGAGGCATCATGCGTCCAGTGTTCGAACGCGGTCCGGTCCCGCGCGACGAGGTGTTCCAAGGCGCGCGGACGATACTGCCCGCGTCTGGACCACAGGATCAGGTCATGCGCCCGCGCCAATGTGTTGACGCTGTCGACCTGCACAAAGCCAAGCGCGTCCAGGACCCCATCCAGATCACGCCCGCGCCCCGTTCCGGACCCCGGCTGCAACAGCAAGTGCCGATCGAGGAACAGTCTGCGTGCGCGGTCATTGTCGAGGATGGGGCGTGTCATACGAACCATATCGCCTGCCGGACGGCTCAGGTTCAAGGCCATGTCGCGCGGTGCCGAACCTTACAAACTTGTAAAGCTCAGAACATCTCCAGCCAAAGAGAGGGCCCCATATCGGTGTCATCGGAAGGCAAGGACGCCTTTGAACAACAGATGAAGGAGACACGACATGAAAACGAAGATGATCGCAGGTGGTGCACTGGCAGGCTTGGCACTCACGGGTGCGCTGATGGGGTCCGTGTCGGCCCAGACCGCGGCCAGCGCAACGGGCCTGACGGAAGAACAGGCCATCGAAATCGCGCTTCTGGAAATCGACGGTGACGTGCAAGAGGTCGAACTGGAGAAGGAACACGGCAAAATGGTCTTCGAGATCGAGATCCTCGATGCCGACGGCCGCGAGTTTGAGATCGAAATCGCAGCCGATACGGGTGCGATCCTCGAGATCGAGATGGAAGATGACGACGACGAAGACGACGCGTAAGAACGCGCCCCATTTCTAGGGGTTGGCCAATATGGAAGCCACTGAGTAGAGTGGCTTCCGACGGCGCAACATTCGGGCACCACATGCGAATTTTGCTTTTGGAAGACGACGCTCAGCTTGGGTCTTGGGTGACCAATGGCCTGCGCGAGGAAGGCCACGTCGTCGATCATCTTGAAAACGGAAAGGACGCGCTGATCGCGGCCATGGGACAGGAATACGACCTGTTGATCCTTGACCGCATGGTGCCCGGATTGGACGGCCTTGCCGTCCTGAAGTCTTTGCGTGCGTCAAAGAATACGACACCAGCCTTGTTTTTGACGGCGCTGGGCGAAGTCGACGCCCGGGTCGAAGGCTTTGATGCCGGTGGCGATGACTACCTGACCAAGCCATTTGCCTTCGCCGAACTGTCGGCTCGGGTCGGCGCTTTGGGTCGCCGCCGCGACGGTGGTGAAGCAACTGAGGCACAGCAGACTGTGCTGCGCTATGGCGACTTGAGCCTCGATCTCTTGTCTCGCACCTGCAAGCGACAGGATCAGGACATCGACCTCATGGCCAAGGAATTCAAACTTCTGGAATACTTCATGCGCCGACCAGGGCGCTTGGTGACGCGCACCATGCTCTTGGAACAGGTCTGGGACATGAGCTTTGATCCAACGACCAGCGTGGTGGAGACGCATATCAGCCGACTTCGCACGAAGATCGACAAGCCTTTCGACGAGCCCCTGATCCGAACGCGCCGCGGCGAAGGCTATGTCTTTGGGCGGTAGGTTCATGTGGCTCCGCCGGTCATCGACCGTGCGGCTTGCGCTGGTCTTGTCCGCGATCTTTGCACTTTCCATGGCGGCAGCAGCGTTCATCACGATCGCTGTCGGCTCGGACGTGTTTGAACGCCGCATCGACACGACGTTGCAGGCCTTGGCCGGGGCAACCGATCTGGAAAACGGGCGCGGTGACACGTTCGGGGTCATTCTGCGCGCGCCCGATGATCTGGACGACCTCCCAAGTGCGTTTGAACGCCAAGCGCGGCGTGGTGGCGGGACCGTCGAACTCGACAGAAACTTCCTGCAATCGGAATCCTGGCGATTGGTGGTCAGTGCCGACAGCCGGGGCCGTCCGATCGTGGCAGCCGTGCCATTGGATGATGGCGAAGACGCCCTTGAACTCTTGGGTGGGGTTCTTTGGATGACGGTGGCGTCTGTCATTGTTCTCTCTGCCATGATCGGTCTGGCCGCCGGCTTCTTCGCGCAGCGCCGGCTGAAACAGATCAACAGCACGCTTGCCGCCTTGGCGTCGGGCGATTTGACGGCGCGCACCGGCATTGATCGCGCCAAAGACGATCTGGATGATATGGCACGGCAGGTCGACATCACGGCGGGCGAGTTGGAGCGTCTGGTGGCGCAAACCCGTCATCTGAGCGCCAGTCTTGCCCATGATCTGCGAACCCCGCTTGCCCGCCTCCGGTCCCGGCTGGAGACGTTGCCCGAGGGCGAAGAACGTGGTGCCGCGCTTGAAGAAGCAGAGCGCCTTTCAGGGATCTTCGATACCATCATGCGCGTGGCTCGGATCGAGGCGGGCCACGGTACCGACGGTTTTGAACATGTCGCGCTAGACGCCTTGGCAGAGGATCTGGCCGAAACCTTTGGCCCTGTCGTTGAAGACGAAGGCAAGGTCTTGAGCACGCGTGTCACCGCCCCCGGCACCGTCTTTGCTGATCGCCAGATGCTGGTGCAGGCCATGGCCAACCTCATCCAGAATGCAATACGCCACGGCGGCGACGACATCAGGATCAACGTGGCAGGGCGCGAGATCGGGGTGTCGGATAACGGCGACGGCGTAGATCCGGCCAGTTTTGCGGAAATCGTCAAGCCGATGGTCCGCCTTGACGCCGCGCGGGCCACGGAAGGCTCCGGCCTTGGCCTCGCCCTTGTTCGCGCGGTCGCGGACCGTCATGGCGCGGACCTCAGGTTTGATCAGACCCATCCCACTGGTCTGTCGGTTTCGCTCAACTTTGCAGAATTGTAAGGTTCGGATCAGGCCCGGGTAATTCGGGGCCGCCATATCAGTTTCATCGAAACAACGACTGAAACTGGAGACGATCCAAATGAAACAGCAACTGAACTCTATCGCATCTGGCGCAGCAACGGCCGGCTTGTTCCTTGTCGGCGCCGTGATGGCGGGCTTGGGCCTGACTGTCGTGTTTTCCCTCGCACTCTTTGGTCTGGCCTTCGCTGGCCTTGGGCTTCTGGCCGCACCGCTTCTGGCGCTGGTTGCCAAAACGGAAGCCGAAGATCGGGAAGAGGTCGCCGCTTAACGCGGCGGTCGCAAGACGGAAGGGGACGCCGAGATGACGACAACTGCAGAACCACATGGCTTTGTCACACGGGGGATCCACTGGGTCTCTGCCGCCCTGATCGGCTTTGGCTATCTCAAGGGGTTGGACAGTGTCTCCCAACTGGCTGACCCGGCCGTCCTTCGCTTCGAGGTCCTCTACGCGCTGGGCATCGGTGCCTTGTTCGCCGTGCGCTTTGCGTGGACCAAATACGTGGCGGGCCCGACCCGATTGCCGTCTGACGCCCCCGGTTGGGAAAGACAGGCCTCGCGCGCGGTTCACATTGGGCTCTACGTGTCGGTTTTCGGCATCGTCCTGTCTGGCCTCGGGATCGCGTTGGCCTATTCCGTTCCTGCTATGGGCGGCTTGATGATGGGCGCAATGGTCGGGCTACACGAGGTCTTTCTGACCCTCATGCCGATCCTTCTGGCCGCGCATGTCGCGGGCGCGCTTTGGCATCGCGCGGTCCGGAACGACGGGGTTCTTGAAAGCATGACCGGCACGCTGCCCAAGCGCCGAGCTTCTTCGAATTCTGCATAGAATTGAGCGAAGGCGCGTTTCTGCTATACACAAAGCGATGAACTGGAACGCGATCGCCTTTGACTGGAACCACATCCGCGCCTTTCTGGCGACGGTGGAGCATGGGTCGCTGTCCGGCGCTGCGCGGGCGCTTGGACAGACCCAGCCAACCCTCAGCCGTCAGATCACCGCTTTGGAAGAGGCGCTGTCGCTGACGTTGTTCGAACGCGGCACACGGGTCATGGACCTGACCGACGCCGGGCGAGAGCTTTTGTCCCACGTCCAGATGATGGCTGATGCCGCGACCCAGATCTCACGCGTTGCGACGGGGCAAAGTCAGTCGGTCGAGGGAACGGTACGGATCACGTCCAGCGATGCCATGGCCGTCTATGCCTTGCCGCGTGTCATCGTCGCGCTGCGCGAGAAGCACCCGGGCATTCAGGTGGAGCTTGTGCCTTCTAATCAGATGAGCGATCTGACGCGCCGCGATGCAGACATCGCCATCCGCCACGCGCGCCCGGAAGCCCCCGACCTCATCGCGCGCCGGATTGCGGACATCAACGTCTCGCTCTTCGCGTCTGAGGATTACCTGAAAGCGCTGGGTCCGATCGCCGGGCCAGAAGATCTGAAGGACGCGACGTTCATTGGCTATGAAAAGGCCGAACGCCTGGTGCCGCCGCTGAACGCCATAGGCATCCCCGTGACGGCCAAGAATTTCGGCGTCACCACGACCAACGGTGCTGCCATGTACGAACTGGCCCGCGAAGGGGCCGGGATCGCGATGCTGCCGACCGCCTTGGCCGGAAGTCGCTTGCGTCTGGCCGAGGTTCTGCCGGGCCTACCGCCGATGCCAATGCCCACATGGCTCGTCACGCATCGCGAAATCCAAACCAGCCGACGCATTCGCCTGACCTTTGATCATCTGGCCGATGCCTTGGCCGCCGACGGTTGGGCCGGGCTGGTCGCGCGCAGCTAGCGTCAGCGCGTCACGTAAGATCCGGTGGTGTTGACGACGATCGTCACGAAGTCCGGGTCTTGGGACAATCCACATTTCCGGATCATCCCGACCGAGGCCGCGTTGTCGGCCTTGGCCTGCTCCAGCGCGCATTTCCAGCCGAAGGCCGCGTGACTTTCCAAAAGCGCAACCGCGTTGATCAGTGCGCCAAGTTGACGTCGCTGATACGCCGGGCTGACGGAAACGCCACCGGCGAACACCCAGCCTCCAAGGCGCCCATCGGCATGGTAGCGCATGGTCGTCGCGGCAGAGGCGGCAAGGTTTCCGTCCTCGTCATAGAGACAGGCCAAGAGCCCCGGCACCGTGTCGCCGCGCATGAAGTAAGCGGGCGCGGGCGAGACGCCGGTCTCTGCGTTCAAGGTCTGCACCGCGCGAATGGTGTCTTGGTCCGGTGACGTGGTCGTCTCCAATCGCCAACCTTCCGGGATCTCAATCTTTGCGACCAGTTCGCGGCAGATAGGCAGCACTTGGTCAGGCGTCCCGACGAACGCCTCCCAGAAAGGTGTTTCCACTGTGTCGCCAAAGACTTCCCCAATGCGGGCAAATGTCTTGGCCTTTTCGACCATCGTCAGGGCGACATAACCATCCGCGAGAGCGCTGTCGCGCACGCCGTCCCAGCCGTAGGCATCAGGGTCCAGAATGTTCAGGATACGGCCACCGTTGGCCAGTCGCGGATCGGCAGCGATGGCGTCATGGCGTGCGGCCAGCGCGCGCTGGACGGCGACGGCTTCTGCATTTCCCATGAATTCGCCCATCTGGACCTCCTGACTTGTAGAGAAACGATAGCGGCGCGTATGATATTCCTCCAATCGTATTTCTGGATGAATGGTATCGTGATGATCAATATCAGAAACCTTGATCTGAACTTGCTCGTCGTCCTCGTCGCGCTTTATGAGGAGCGCAGCGTCACGCGCGCGGCCGATCGTCTTGCCCTGACGCAGCCTACTGTGTCCGGCATGCTGCGAAGGCTCCGGGATGTTCTGGGCGATGAGCTTTTCGTGCGGACCTCGCACGGTGTCATCCCCACCCCACGGGGGGAGACGCTGGCCAAGGGCGCCAAGGATATTCTGGCATCAACGCAAGCGCTTCTGTCCGATCAGGGCTTCGATCCGACGTCGGACCAGTTCAGCCTGACGTTGGCAGGCAGCGACTACCTGCAGAACTCGGTTCTGGGCAAGTTCGCCGCCACCCTGATGGACGCGGCGCCGAATATTCGCCTGTCTTTGCAACCGCCGCCCAGTGCCAATGTCGAAAGCCTTCTGGCGCGCGGACAATTGGATCTGTTTTTCCAGACCGGGGGGCCGCTTGGGCTGAACTTGCCGAACAAGCACGTCTTGAGAGAAATCGCGATCCCGATCTCAAGCTACCGCCACCATGCCAGAGGTGAGCATGTTCCGCTGGAAGACCTGCAAGCGCTGCGCCACGTGAAGCTGATCCAGCCCGTGACGCAAGTCACGCTATCGCTGGATGCCGCGTTCGAGGCGCGCGGCCTGACGCGCGAAACGGCGCTCTACGTTCCGAACCTTTCGGCGATGTTCAACGCCATGCGTGACACGGAACTCGTGGCGTTCATCCCGGAAACCATTGCGTGGCTGAACCGCGACAGCGTCAAATCCCTGACGACGGATATCGACCTCGCACCGGCCGAGGTCCGGGTCTATTGGCACCCGCGGATGACCGGGGATCCAAGACATGAATGGCTGCTTCAGATGCTGGACCAGACTGTGCGAGGCCTGACATTGCATTCAGGGAACAAGCGATAAGAAAAGGGCGGCCCGGTTGGACCGCCCTTTGGATCTGGTGACCTGAAAAGATCAGTCAGCCTGCGGGGTGACCGCGTCGGCATATTCCGGACCAAGCGCGGACAGGCCCTTGAGGATGTCGATGGCGTAGGCCAGTTGGTAATCCTCTTCGCGCAGGTCTGCCGCTTCCTGCGCGCGCGCACGATCTTCTTCGATCTGACGACGCTCGTCTTCGGTCAGGCTGTCGTTTCCAAGGCTGCCGCGCAGATCCGCCTCGGAACGGCCGGGACGATCGTCCTCTTCCGCCGTCTCGTCGGTTTCTGGTGGGCGCGGTTGTTCCACGATGATGTCCGGTGACACGCCAAGCGCCTGGATCGAACGTCCCGATGGCGTGTAGTAGCGCGCGGTGGTCAGGCGCATCGCGCCTTCTCCGCGCAGAGGCATGACCGTCTGAACCGAACCCTTACCAAAGCTCTTGGTGCCGACCACGATGGCGCGGCGGTGATCCTGAAGGGCACCGGCCACGATCTCGGAGGCCGAAGCCGATCCGCCGTTGATCAGGACAACGATGGGCTTGCCTTCCGCCAGATCGCCCTCGGAGGCGTTGTAGCGGTCGCCATCCTGCGGG
>CAZMKY010000027.1:0-1772 GCA_964566835.1 uncultured Rhodobacterales bacterium | reverse complement strand
GTGGTTGTTTATTCGCCGCCACCCAGCTGGTGCACGTAGAGGGTAACAGCGGCCAGTTCCGCTTCACTCAGGCGTTCGCGCCAGGGCGGCATGACGCCGAAGCGGGCGTTGTTAACGGTGTCCAGCAAAGTGTCGTAGTCGCCGCCGTAGAGCCAAATGGCGTCCGCCAGGTTTGGCGCGCCTTGTGCAGGGTCGCCGGTAGCGTCTTCCAGGTGGCAGGACGAACAATTGTCGAGATAGACCTGTTCGCCGGCACTGACCAGGGAGGCGTCATTCGGTTCACCCGAGAGCGATTGGACATAGTTGACGACCTGAACGATCTCTTCCTCTTCCAGCAATTCGTCGCGTCCGAAGGCAGGCATTTCCGAATACCGCGCGTCGTCATCCTGTTCGTTGCGAATGCCGTGGGCGATGGTGAGGTAGATGTTTTCCAGATCCCCACCCCAGAGCCAGTCGTCATCCAACAGGTTGGGGTAGCCAACCGCTCCCGCTGCGCCAGAGCCGTGACACTGAGCGCAGAAAGTGCGGAACACGGCGGCACCGGCAGAAGTGGCGTAGCCGTTCAGTTCTGCATCTCCCGGAACGCTTTCCAGATCGGCAGAGGCAAGGCGCGTGTTGATCTCGGCATTGGCTTCATCCACGCGGGCGATTTCAGCGGCCACTTCGGCGCGGGTGGAATAGCCGAGGAACCCAGCGGTGGCAGAGTTGATCATCGGCCAGGCCGGGTAGGCGATGGTGTAGATCACGCCCCAGAGGATGGTGGCGTAGAAGGTCCACAGCCACCAGCGCGGCATGGGGTTGTCGAATTCCTCGATCCCGTCCCAGACATGCCCGGTGGTATCTGGATCACCCTCTTGTCTTGGTGGTGCTTTGCTCATGTCCGGTTCTCCTTTTGAGCCGGGGATGCCTCGTCAGTGGCCGGGGCATGTTCGTATTTGAAGGGGATATCTGCGGTGTCGGCGTAGGTCTTGCTGGCACCGGGGCGGAACACCCAGAAGAAGATGCCAACGAAGAACAGGAACAGCACAAGCAGCATCCAGCTATCGGCGAATTGTCTGAGGAGCGTGTATTCTTCCATTGTGAGAGCCCTCCCTTAACGGTTCGCGTCAGGCGTGAAGGTCGAGAAATCGACCAGTGTGCCGAGCATCTGCATGTATGCGATCAGCGCGTCGGCTTCCGAGATGCCCGGTTGCGCATCGAAGTTGCGCACCTGAGCGCCGGGATAGCGTTCCAGCATGTCGTCATAATCGCTGTCCGGATCGGCCTGCGCGCGGAAATCGGCAAGCGCGTTGTCGATCATGGCGTCGTCATAGGGCACGCCCACCATGCGGTGTGTCGCCATCAGGTCCTGAATGTATTTGCCGTCGAGCTTGGTCTTTTCCAGGAAGGCGTATTTCGGCATGACCGATTCCGGCACAACGGATTGCGGATCCCGAAGGTGGTCCACATGCCACTCATCCGAGTAGCGCCCGCCGACACGGGCCAGGTCCGGCCCGGTCCGCTTGGAGCCCCACTGGAACGGGTGGTCATACATCGACTCCGCTGCCAGTGAGTAGTGGCCGTAACGCTCCACCTCATCGCGCATCGGGCGGATCATCTGGCTATGACAGACATAGCAGCCTTCGCGGATGTAGATTTCGCGACCGGTCAGCTCCAGCGGTGAATAGGGCCGGACCCCGTCCACCTCCTCGATCGTGTTTTCGAGGTAGAAGAGCGGTGCGATTTCGACGATGCCGCCGACCGTCACTGCGAGAAACGAGAAGACCAGCAGA
>CAZMKY010000026.1:0-2907 GCA_964566835.1 uncultured Rhodobacterales bacterium | reverse complement strand
AACAGGCGGTCGATGGCCGCCGCGATGTCGCTGGCCAACCCGATCGGGTCCGGCAGTGTCAGGCGGGTGGCAAAGTGCATCGGCGGCCGGGCGGGGCTGACAGGTTCGGGTTCGACGCCCATCGCCTGATCCAGTCGCCGGGCCAGATGCTTTCCAAAGCGCCGTGCCAGCCCGGCACGTGGTTGTCCGGCCAGATCTTCGACCCGCCTGAGCCCCAGACGTCCAAGCGCGGCCAGCGTGTCGCCATCCAGCCTGAGCGCGGCGATGGGCAGCGCCGCCATAGCCTGGCGGGTTTGGCCGGGCAGGGCGATGCGGTGCGTGGTGTTGACCGGCTGGCTTGCGCCGGGGGCCGGGCCGCCGCGTTCCCAATGCCGCCTGCGACTGGCGCGGGCGCGGGTGGCATAGGCTTCCTGATCAATGGCGTCACCACTTCGATCCGAGCTTGCGCCCACCCCTGCATATCGCGCCAAGGCCCATGCCGCGCCGACGGTGTCGGCGATGCCGACCTGCACGCTTAGCCCAAGATCCGCGCAGTCTTCTTCGACCTGATGGATCAGGGGGCGTTCTCCGCCGAAAAGATGCGCACACCCCGTCAGGTCGATGATAAGGGAGTCCGGTGCCTCTTCCGCGACCCAAGGGCTGAATTTCCCGGCCCAACGGCGCAAGACCCCCAGAAAAGCGGCATCCAGACGTGGATTGGCCAGCCGCGTCTGGAGTTCCGGGCACATCGCGCGCGCATCGCGCAGCGGCTGGCCACGGGTCAGCCCCAGCGCCTCGGCCTCGACCGAGAGCGACATGAGCACCTGCGCGTTGTGGTCTTCCCCGACAACGGCAAAGGGGCCGGGGGGCAGGCCCCGGTCCAGTCTGAGAAACCGCTCGGCCGCGAGACGCGGAAACCAGAGCGACAGAATGCGACGGTTCGGCATGAGATGGCAGCTCATGTTCGTGTTTTGTTCTAAATTAGGACGCGCATATTTCGGAGTCGAGTCCTTCTTGCCAGCCTGTCTTTGATCCCTAAACATGTGTCTGTCTGCAAAGGAGTTCCGCATGCGCCGCCTAACAATCGCTTTTCTTCTGATCGCTACTTCGGCGGTTGCGCATCAAGGAGTGCAGAATGCAGACGTAAAGGCGCGCATGGATCTCATGACAGAGATGGGCGCCAGCCTGAAAGTGCTGGGCCAGATGGCCAAGGGGCAGCGCGCCTTTGATGCGGCGTCCGCTAATGCGGCGTTGAGCGACTTGCGCGCGCACGCGGAAGCCACGCCAGAAGCCTTTATCTCGGCGGCCGAAGACCCGAAATCCGAAGCCTTGCCCGCGATCTGGGAGGATTGGGACGGGTTCACGGCAATCGCTGACAAGATGGCAAAGGCCGCAGGCCCCGACGTCGCGACGCTGGATGACCTGAAGGGGCAGCTTCAGGCCATCGGACAAACCTGTTCAGCGTGCCACGAGGCCTATCGCAAGTAGTCAAGTCCTACCCGCAGCGAAGCGCGACGACGTTGCTCCTCTGATCCGCAAAGATGTTCAGCCGCTCCGGATTGGCATTGCCGGTCAGTGCCATTCCGGGCGACAATATGCGGACCGGTCCACCAGTATCGATGCTGGCGACCTCGACAACGGGTGCGCCGACGAAGGACTGAAGCGCCACCGCCCCGCAGCCCGATGCCGATTGCTGGGGGGCCGCGCAGGCAGAGATCAGAAAAGCGGAAACAAAGAGAACATATCGCATGCCCGGCCAACGCGTGAAGCCGGTCCGGGTTTCATGGCAAAACGTCTATCCGCAATAGATGCGCATGATCGTGCCGACGCCGTCATAGACGATGTTCGTCCGGGTGGGGACGAAGTCCTGTGTGACGGCATCCGTTTCGCCAAAGGCGCGAATGTCCGGAGACGCGGGCAAGGTCACGGCGGCGATATTCGTGCCAAGCAAATTCAGGTAGGCGGCACGGTCGCAGGTGTCATCAGACGTCGGATCAGCGACTGGCACGACGCAGCCTCCGACCAGAATGGCGAATGTGAGCATGGCTTTCATGGACGCAAGACTGCCATGTCGTCACTCAACTTCCAATGTTGATTTGGCGCGTCACCTGACGCAGGGTTCAGGGCAATGGCCAACCAAGGCCAAAGACCAACTGGGAAGGAACATCCGATGAAGACCCGCGCCGCAGTCGCCATCCAGGCCGGCAAACCGCTTGAAGTGACCGAAGTGAACCTCGATGGCCCCCGCGCCGGAGAAGTCCTGGTCGAAATCAAAGCTACGGGCATCTGCCACACGGATGAATTCACCTTGTCCGGGGCAGATCCGGAAGGCGCATTTCCGGCGATCCTTGGTCACGAAGGGGCCGGTGTCGTCGTCGACGTAGGTCCGGGCGTGACCAGCCTTAAGAAAGGTGATCACGTCATCCCGCTTTACACGCCGGAGTGTCGCGAATGCGACTATTGCCTGCATCCCAAGACCAACCTGTGCCAATCCATCCGTGAAACGCAGGGCAAAGGCGTGATGCCGGATGGCACCAGCCGCTTCTCGACCCTAGATGGCGATCCGATCCTGCACTACATGGGCACCTCGACCTTCTCGAATTATACCGTCCTGCCCGAGATCGCCTTGGCGAAAGTGCGCGAGGACGCCCCGTTCGAGACGATCTGCTATATCGGCTGCGGTGTGACGACAGGCATTGGCGCCGTGGTGAACACCGCGAAGGTTGAACCGGGGTCCAACTGCGTCGTCTTCGGCCTTGGCGGGATCGGCCTGAACGTTCTGCAAGGTCTTCGCATGGTCGGCGCGAACATGATCGTCGGCGTTGATCTGAACAACGACCGCAAGGCCATGGGCGAAAAGTTCGGCATGACCCATTTCGTCAACCCGAATGAAGTGGGCGAGGATCTGGTGCCTTATCTGGTCAACCT
>CAZMKY010000025.1:0-9591 GCA_964566835.1 uncultured Rhodobacterales bacterium | reverse complement strand
TCTCTAGCCCCGGCAATTCCAACGACAGTTCGGCGACGGCTTGTTTGATCAGCAGATTTCCAAAACTGATCCCAGCCAACCCCTTTTGACAGTTTGAGATCGAATAGAACGCAGCCGTGGTGGCATCTTCGGCCAAGATCGCCTCTCGTTCTTCTGAAAGTAGGTCTTTGACGGAATCCGGAATACCGTCCGTCAAGGCGAGTTCGACGAAGATCAAAGGTTCTTCCGGCATGGACGGATGAAAAAACGCGAAACAGCGACGGTCAGTCGGCGCCAGCCTGCGGCGCAGATCGTCGAAGTCGCTGATCTGGTGCACGGCTTCGTAGGCGACAATCTTGTCGAGGATCCGGGCAGGGGTTGCCCAGTTTATTTGTTCAAGCACCAAGAAACCGCGGTTGAACCACGACTTCAGAAGATGAACGAAGTCATAGTCCGTGCGCCGAAGGTCCGGGTGATCTTTGACAAAGCGTAACAGATCGACGCGCATGCGCACCAAGGCATGCGTCGCTCCGACGGGTTGGTTCAGTCGACGCAGCAACTCCTGACGGCGCGGTTCGGACGCTTTGCACAAGGCGTGAAAAGCCTCGGTGCTTTCATCCTTGGCGTAGGCTGCGGCGCATCTTGCAATCTCTGCAGCGTCCACGTCCAATCGGGCGTTGATGTAGTGAAAGAAAGCCAGCTGAGCTTCGTCGTCCAAGGAGTGATAGCGCGCCAGCAATGTCGCGGCGAGTTTGTATCCCGAGACTTCGCCTTCCTCGGATAGCAGCGCTTCGCAGAGGTCTTCGATACTGCGCGCATCGTCGTTGGCCTTCACGCTTCCCGATCTTTCGAAGATCCGGGTCAGAAGGTCGCCAAAGACCCGACTGCGCCGCACCTCAGGCCTCCATCTGGGAGATGAAGTACTCTCCCGTGCGGCGGTAGTGGCTGACCAAGAGTTCGGCGGCGATGTCGGTCTGGCGCGCCAATGCTGCATCAAAGATCTCTTGGTGCTCAGTCGCGATGCTGCGTTCGCTGTATCTTGGACCATCGGCCGCGAGGTATCGGTAGCGGATGTTCAGGTCATAAAGCTGTTCGCAGTAGCGTTCGAGCATTGGCATGTCAGCATTGCTGAGAAGCGCCATGTGGAAGGATTTGTGCGCTTCTTCGAAAGTCTCCGTTTCGTTTCGGTCCGCGCGGCTCATGCGATGATGGCTTAGCACGACACGCTCTTCCCATTCCGTATCAGCGTTCGCCAAAGACGCACGAAGCGCCATGTCTTCCAACGAGCATCTGAGCATCAGGATTTCCTGGAAGTTTGCCTTGCTGACCGGTGCGGCGCGGAAGCCGCGTTGATCGATCCGTTCTACCAGCATGTCCGAGGTCAGCAGGCTAAGCGCCTCGCGGACGGGGCTGGCGCCAGTGTTCAGGAGGCGCCGGAGTTCTTCGATCTTCAGCTTCTTCCCGGGTGGCATCGCCCCAGTCAGGATCAGTTGGCGCAGCCTGAGATAGCATTCGCGCGTTGCTGACGTTTCTTTCCCTGTCGAGCTCGGCATCATGTTCATCTGTGTATTCCCTGAGGCTGGCGGCCATAGCCTAGCTCATGCGTGCGTGGCCGGTTGATAAGCCCACCTGAAGGGTCAATGACCCTTCGTTTATCAACCATCTGCGCAAGATGAAGCTGCGTGCACCGCTTTGGTGCATCGGATCGCCTGCGGCAAGCGCGTGGGCGGCTTCAAAGCTTTCGGCGCGATAGATGATCAAGCCCGCACCCTGCATGTTCTCGCCGGATTCGTCGGACATGGGGCCAGCAAAAGCAAGGCTTCCGGATCGCTCCAAGTCGGCCTGATACGCGAGGTGCGCTGGCAGATTCGCTTTGACGTCCTCGGGCGCCCCAGCCGGAGTTGATAGCACCGCGTAGAGCTCAAGCGCCAAGGCCCCGCGGGCTGTTGCCTCTGCCTTGTAGTCTTTCCATGCGACCATCGCGGCCTCCAAAAATATCGATATAATTTGACAAATTGATATATTGTGGGCAAAAAACTGTCAAATTGGAATGTCATTCAGATGGGAAAAGCCGATGAGGTACTTGGTTGGACAAACACCGACGGGCACAGCGGTTTTTGCTGTAAGTGACGGAAATGCCGTGAATTTGTCTGCCTTGGACGATCGCGTCGGAGATGATCTGATGGGTCTTATTCAAGATCCCGAACTCGCCGATTCGCTAAAGGGTCAGATTTCAGGCGCAGCCGCCACTCCTGTCGATGAAATCACACCGGCGCTTCCTGTAAAGGCGCCCGGCACCATCATTTGCATGGGCCTGAATTACATCGAGCACATCAAAGAAGGCGGATACGACATTCCGGATTATCCCGCGCTTTTCATGCGCGGCAAGAACTCGATGATGGCGGCCGGTCAGCCCATGGTTCGCCCATCCGCGTCCGAAACCTTGGACTATGAAGCCGAACTGATGATCATCGTCGGCAAGGGCGGTCGCCACATCACGGAAGACGACGCACTGGACCACGTGTTTGGATACACGGTGTTCAATGACGGCTCTGTTCGCGAGTTCCAGCGCAAGACCCATCAGTGGACGCCGGGCAAGAACTTCGACGATACGGGCGCCGTCGGACCCTACACTGTCACGCCCGACGAACTGCCAGAGGGCGCTTCGGGCCTGAAGATCGAAAGTCGCGTCGGCGACGAGATCCTTCAAAGCTCCAACACAGCGAACATGATCTGGAATGTTCGCCAGATCATCGCGACGATTTCGGCCTACACCACGCTGGAGCCCGGTGACCTTATCGCCACGGGCACGCCGCCGGGTGTTGGCCATGCCAAGAAGCCAAACCCACGCTGGCTTCGCCCCGGCGAAACCGTCGAGATCGAGATCGAAGGGATCGGCATCTGCGCAAGCCCGGTGATCGACGAGAAAGACGCCAACACGAAAGTTGCCGCAGAATGAATGCACCCACGGGTAAAGAGTTGGACGCATTGCGGGCCGCGGCGCAGCAGGATCATCGCGACCTGCGCGCCCGTGTTTCCCGACTGGGCGATGACGAGATTGATCTGATCCTGCGCAAGGCGCGGTCTCACTATGCTTGGACGGACAAGCCAGTCGACGATGCGCTTTTGCATGAGATCTATGAGATCGTGATAAACGGCGCGACCAGCATGAACTCCTGCCCAGCCCGGATTGTTTTCGTGACATCTGCCGAGGGAAAAGCGCGTCTTGCGAAATCACTAAAGCCCGCGAACCAGCCCAAGATGATGGGCGCGCCTGTCACTGCAATCATCGCGCATGATCTCGAGTTCTGGAAGAAGCTTCCGTTTCTCTTTCCGCATGATGATCGGCGGCACCTTTTTGAAGGCAAAGATGACTACATCGCCGACACGGCCTTCCGAAACGGAACCTTGCAAGGCGCCTACTTCATGATCGCGGCACGCGCTGTTGGACTGGACGTGGGCGCGATGTCCGGTTTTTCCAACAAGATCGTAGACGAAGAGTTCTTCGCCGGCACCAGCCTGAAATCCAACTTTTTGTGCAACCTCGGCTACGCCGACGAAAGTGCATTGTTCCAGAAACTGCCTCGCTTCGCTTTCGACGAAGTCTGCAGCTTTGCGTAAGAAGGACGCCCCATGGCCATCAAGATGAAATCCGTGGTGACATACAAAACGACCGCAGCGTGTCCGACGCATGCCCGGACGGAAATCCCGGTTCGCGATCTGAACGTCATCATAGATGAACCGATTGAGCGGGGGGGCACAAATCTGGGCCCGGCTCCGACTGAGGCTGCAATGACGGCATTGATCGCCTGCACCAATGTCATTGGCCACAAGAATGCGCATCGTCTGGGTGTCGATCTGGGTGAGGTCAGCATTGACGCAGACTGCAAATTCGACCGTCGCGGCGTTCTCATGGAGGAAGAGATCGACGTGCCGTTCCCGCAGGTCACACTGACCGTGAACTGCACGACCGAGGCTTCGCAAGAGGAGCTGAACCGGGTCGGCGAAGAGACAGCGAAATACTGTGCGATCGCGAAGCTCTTCAGTCAGTCGGGCACCGATCTCATCGTCAATTGGGTCAAAACAAACTGATCAAAAAGCGGCGATACCAGTCGCAAACTAGGGAGGATCACATGAAAACCTGGATCAAGAAGAACCTTTGCGGCGCTGCCGTGGTTGCCGCAACAGCGGTGCCCGCGATGGCGCAGGAAAGCATCAACGCCGTCGTTATCGATGGATATCCAGCCCGTGCGCTTTGGGTGCAGGAGTTCACAAACTTCTTCATCCCGGAAGTAGACCGCCGCCTCGCCGAGGCCGGGAACTACAAGATGAACTGGCAGGAAAACTACGGCGGCTCGATTGTGAAGCCGCGCGGGGTTCTTGAAGGCGTTCAACTGGGCCTCGGCGACATCGGTATCGTGACGACGATCTTCCATTCCTCGAAACTGCCCAGCCAGGGCATCTCGGGCGCCACGCCATTCATCGCGTCTGACGCGCGCGCCGTCGCGAAAGCCGTCGATGAAATCGCACGCGAATTCCCGTCTATGAACAACGAGTTCAAGGAACAAAACCAGGTCTATCTGGCGACCGGTGTCGTACTTGATACCTATCAGGTGTTCTGCAGCGAACCCGTTTCGTCTGTGTCCGACCTTGAAGGACGCAAGATCGCAGGCGCCGGTCTGAACTTGCGGTATCTTGAGGGCATCTCGGGTGCAGCTGGTGTGCGCGGTGGTCTGACCGACTTCTACAACATGCTGCAAACCGGTCTTGTGGACTGCGGCATGCTTTGGCCGGAAGCGGCAAAGACCTTCAACATCGCCGAGGTCGCGCCTTACATGTTGCGCGCCGATCTGGGTGCCGTGAACTCCAAGACCGTGACCGTCAACGCAGACTACTGGTCGACCTTGCCGGACGAGGTGAAGGGTGTCCTTCAAGCTGTCGCCATTGACTACCGTGACCACGTTGCGGGTATTGCAATGGACCGTGCTCAGGCGTCTCGCGAAGCCTATGTCGCCGGTGGTGGCACCATTGTGGAGCTTTCCGACGAGGATCGTGCGGCTTGGGCCAACGCCATGCCGAACATCGCCAAGGAACTCGCCGCGACGCTGGACGGGCGCGGTGAAGACGGAACGGCCATGCTTGCCGCATACATCGACAAGCTTGAAGCCGCAGGCCACACACCGATCCGCGACTGGTCGGCCGAGTAAGCCAAGACCGACCCGGGAAAGGTCCGACACAATGCTGAAAACTGCTGTGGCCGGCCTGGCTCGGGTCGCAAACTCCGTAGCGATGACGGCCAATGCCTTGGGCACACTTGTTGTGCTGGCTTTGGTCGTCATCCTTAATCTTGATGTCTTCATGCGGGGCGTGTTCTCCGCACCGATCAAGGGCACCTATGAGATGGTGCAGTTTTCGGTCGTCTTGATCGTATTTCTGCAACTGGCGGACGTGGTGCGGGTGGACCGCCTGACACGGTCCGACGGGTTCCTGAACCTGTTGCACAGCCGTCGCCCGAACCTTACGGCCAACCTGCGACGGATCATTAACGCGATATCTGCAATCTTCATGGGTCTGATCGCGTACATCACGTTCCCTGAGTTTCTGCATATGTGGCAAACGCAGGACTACTTCGGTGTGCCGGGGCTATTCACTCTGCCGTGGTGGCCGGTGAAGCTGGTCATCACCTTTGGCACGGCTTTGTCCTGCCTCGTCTTCGTCATCAAAGTGATCACCGCGCAGGATCGACCGGCCCTGATCCGCGCGCCCGAACACGATGAGGCTGACCAATGACACCGATTGAAATCGGCCTGATCTCGGTCATTGCGATCGTCTTCCTGATCTATTCAGGCGTCTACATTCCGGTCGCGTTGGGCATGGTCAGCTTTGTCTCCATCTGGCTGATGCGGGACAACTTCACCCTTGCGCTGAATCTTCTAAAGGTCGCTGTGGGCGACAGCGCAATGGAATACACCTTTGCGACCATACCGCTCTTCACCTTCATGGGATTGATCGTCTCGAAGGCTGGATTGGGCAGGGACATCTACGAAGTGATGACCATGCGATTCCGCAAGGTCAAAGGTGGCATTGGCATGGGCACTGTTGGTGCCAACGCAGTCTTTGCTGCCGTGACGGGCTCTTCCATCGCGTCCGCCTCTGTCTTCACCAAGGTATCCGTGCCCCAGATGATCGCGCAGCAGTACAACCCGCGCTTTGCGGTTGGCGTGGTCGCGGGGTCGTCCGTTCTGGGTATGATCATCCCGCCGTCTGCAATGCTGATCATCTATTCCTTCGTCGCCGAGCAATCGGTGGGCGACATGTTTCTGGCGGGTGTCATTCCGGGCATTTTGCTAGCGGTCGCTTACGTGATCGCCATTTGGGTCATGGGGCGCTTCACGCCCAATTTTGTCGGGGGCCGCGTTGTCGAAGATTCTGAAAGAATGTCCGGCCGCGAAGTCGCTTCAAAAACGCTTCCGACGATCTCGATCATCACAATCGTCCTGGGCGGCATCTACACCGGCTGGCTAACGGCGGTTGAAGCCGGTGCCGCCGGCGCCCTTGTTGCGCTGATCATCGCCATCCTCAGGAAGTCCATGACGCTCAAGTCCTTCTGGGACGCCCTTCTGGAGACGGGTCACATCACTGCGGCGATCCTGTTCCTCATTACGGCAGCGTCAATCTATTCCCGTATGCTTGGGCTGGCAGGACTGCCCAACCAACTGGAAGACCTTCTGGTCGGCAGCCAAGCCTCCTTCTGGGGGATTATGCTGCTTTACGTCCTGCTGATGCTGTTTCTTGGCACGCTCCTCGACACGGCTTCCATCATTCTCATTGTTGTCCCGCTTTTCCTACCACTCGCGGAAGCGCTCGACATGTCGCTGATCTGGTTCGGCATTATTACCGTAGTCGGTGCCGAGATCGGCTTGTTAACCCCGCCACTCGGCATCTCTTGTTTTGTGATCAAGTCGACAATTGATGACGACAGGATCTCGCTCAAGGATGTCTTCATGGGCGCGTTGCCCTTCGCCTTTGTGATGCTGATCGTGCTCTTCATCCTGATAGAGTTCCCGATCCTCAGTCTTGCTCTCATCTAGGAGAACGCCATGAGAAATGTCACCTCAGACAACATCACCGAGGTGTTCATGGGTTATCTTGCCGAGGACACCGATCCGCGCCTGCGCGAGATCATGGGGTCTTTGGTCAAGCACCTGCACGATTTCGCACGCGAGACGCGGCTGACGCATGAAGAATGGCGAACGGGGATCGCTTTTCTTGAAGGGTGCGCCGCGGTTGAGACCGAGGATCGGCACGAGTTCGTTCTGGCGTCTGACGTGCTGGGCCTGTCGTCGCTCATCGACATGATCCACTCGAACCCGAACGCAACCAGCTCGTCTGTTCTTGGCCCGTTTCACGTCTCTGGCGCGCCACCGTTGCCATTGGGCGGGGACATGAAGCGCCACTACGGGGGGCCGATCTTGCTGGCGGAAGGTGTGATCCGGGACACCGATGGAAATCCGATCCCCGGTGCGGAACTGGATATCTGGCAAACCGCGCCGAATGGTCTTTACGCCAGTCAGGATGAAGAACAGGACACCTATTCGTTCCACGGCCTGATGACGGTGGGCGATGACGGGCGCTATGCCTTCACGACGGTGAAGCCCGTGGAATACACTGTGCCATCCGATGGTCCGGTCGGGGATATTCTACGCGCCTGTGGCCGACACCCCTGGAGACCGTCGCATCTGCATTACATCGTCAAGGCAGAGGGCTTCCGTCCGCTGGTGACCGAGATCTTCCCCGACGATGACGCCTATCTCGATGAGGATACCGTCTTCGGCGTACGATCCGATCTGGTGATGCGGTATACGGAACGTCCGGCGAGCGAATTCCCGGACGGGATGGAATTATCCGGCAAGGTGAACGAACCCTTCTTGCATGTGGATTTTGATATCACCTTGGCCCGGGAAGACTGATGCACTCCCACGTAGAGGCGGAGAAACCTGATCGATGGGGGTCGGGCGGCTGTGGCCTGTTTGACTCAACCCTTTCATCATTTCATCTGCCAGAGAGCATTCTGGCTGAAGATCCAAGGGTTTGTCCCTAGTTTACCCTTCATACATCTGGTCGGCGCAAGATCGACCCCGTGTTGCGTGACGTCCAAGCGCGGCAGAGGCTGGAGGCAGACATGGACTTCTTACGGGCGTTTGACCCGCGTCGCGCGATATTGATCGTCGCCACGCTTCTGGCGGCATTCTTTTGCGGCCACCTGATGCAATCCGGGTTTGTCGACGACACAGCAATCCGCGACACCGGGCCCGAGGCTGCCCCGACCCTTCGCCGTGAAAGCCGGACACCTGCGTTGCCCGTGCCGCCCGCGGCAACGCTCGTCCCTTTGACACCGCCGGTTCAGCCTCCGCAGATCGAAGCGAATGATGCTTTGATCGACAGCGCCTTTCCTTTGGAAGATGACTTCAGTCCTTTCGGCCTGCCTTGCGATGTTGGCTTGACCGCACAAGCAGAGCCCGGCGCGATTGTCACACTTGTTCTGGATGCGCCCTGCCACACGGATACGGACGTGATGATCAACCATGACGCCCTGACCTTCGATGCCCGGACCGATGCACTGGGCAAGCTGGTTGTGCGCGTGCCGGCAATGACCTTCGCGGCGACGTTCGATGTGGCCCTTGGCGACGCCGAGCCGGTCAACGTGCAGACAACAGTCTCTGATTTCGCGGATTTTCGCCGTGTGGCCTTGATGTGGACCGGCCCGCGCCTTTTGCGTCTTCGCGCGTCAGAGCCGGGCGCGTTAAGCGCCGGATCGCAGATATGGGAAGATGCGCCGGGCAGTGTGGCCCGCGCCGTGCAGCGTCAGGGCGGCTTCCTTACCCGGATCGGAAACCAAACTGCCGCGGAAGTGTACACCTTTCCGGCGTCACCCATGCGCTCTGGCGGTGTTGTCCGCGTGTCACTGGAAGCTGAAGTGACCGAGACGAGTTGCGGTCTGACGGCTATGGCGCGGACGGTTCAAGCCGGCGCAATTGGCGGCGCCATGGTGCGGGATGTCAGCGTGACTTTGCCGGGTTGCGACGCCTTGGGTGATGTTGTCACGGTGGATGGCGCGTTTCGCGATCTGAGGCTGGCGCGTCGCTAGCCGCCCAGCAAGCCCGAGGCATGAAACGACGTCTCGCCGGTTTTACCGATGATCAGGTGATCGTGCAGCGTCAGCCCAAGCGCCACGCTTCCGCTTTGGATCTGACGTGTCATGGCGATGTCGGCATCGGACGGTGTCGGATCCCCTGATGGATGGTTGTGGACAAGGATCAACGCCGATGCGTTGAGCGCCAAGGCGCGCTTCAGAACCTCCCGCGGATAAACAGGGACATGATCGACCGTCCCTTTGCCTTGAACCTCGTCCCGGATCAGCACGTTCTGGCGATCCAGATATAGCACACGGAACTGTTCCGTCTCGGCATGGGCCATGGCTGTCCGACAATAGGTCAAAAGCGCATCCCAGCTTGAGAGGACATGGCGTTCCAGAACACGTGCGCGCGCCAACCGATGCGCGGCGGCCTCAACAATCTTCAACTCCAGGGCCACGGCATCACCGACCCCGTC
>CAZMKY010000024.1:0-31979 GCA_964566835.1 uncultured Rhodobacterales bacterium | reverse complement strand
CCTTCCCAAGTGTCGAAATCCTTCAACCGGGTCAGCGGTCGGTCGATGCCCGGGCTGGACACTTCCAGCGTGTAGGCATCTTCCAATGGATCTTCGACGTCCAGCGTGGCGCTCAGCGCGTTCGAGATCTGGGCACAATCGTCCACTTCTATTCCGCCATCCGGGCGCTCTGCCATGACTTGAAGCGTCTTCGTGTTGCCGCCCATCAAACGCACGCGCACCAGTTCGAACCCCATGTCCTCGATCACAGGTGTAATGATCTCGGCCATGCGGCGGTCAATGGATGCTTTTGCGATAAGGTCGGACACAGGTTCTCCAAGCACAAAAAAACGGGCGCGCGGCCCGTCGTTGCTTCCGGTGGAGCTTCGGGTTTGGACCCCGACGCGCCGCTGTTGAGGGCCATATACGCCTGCCGGGCGAACTCTGCAAGAGGCAAGGTCAGAGCAGTGAGGCAACCCAATCAATGAAATCGTCTACAATCGGGGGACGCGGCCCTTTTGGGATCACCGCGCAATAATCGATTGTCGCAGGGACGGGCGTAGGAACGATGTCCAGCTCCCCGGCATTCAGCCCATCCCGCGCGATGATTTCATTGTAGACGGCCAAGCCGACGCCCTGCTGAACCGCCGACAGCAGGATGGCGGGGCTTCCGATGTCGATCCACTTCAAGCGATCAACCTCCAGCCCCATGTACTCCATCAGTTCCAGTTTCGGGCCGAAGTCGTCATGTCGGATCCACGGAAGTTCATGCGGATCAGATCCGTTGGCTTCAATCAGACTTCGCGCGCCAACAGCAAGCATTGTCGCCTTCGCGATTTGGCGAACTTCCACTGAAGGTCCACCAACCGGATCGCTGGGCAAAGAATACTGAATCCCGAAATCAAAGCCCTCTTTCACGACATCGACAGGCATGCGCGAAGGATAGAATGAGAGTTCAACACCGGGATGCGCCTGCCAGAAACTGGGCAGGTTCGGCAGGATGCACTTGTCCACGAGGAACTGCGTCGTCGTCACGCGAAGTGCCTTCTTGTCAGACGCACGTGCAAGCGCATCAAGGCATTCTGCAATCGCCCCAAAGCCCGTGTTCAGCGCTTCGGCCAGCTCTTGTCCCTCAGCGGTGAGCTGCAATCCGCGACCGTGGCGGACGGCAAGGCGCAGGTTCAAGTGTTGCTCCAATCCGCGAACCTGTTGGGCGACGGCAGCATGCGTGACGTTCAGCCTTTGCGCCGCTGCCGAAAACCCGCCAAAGCGCGCCGTCGCATCGAATGCTCTGAGCGCCGACAAAGAAGGTGAGGTACGCCAATCCAGCAATCTGTAACCTCAGCTAACATAAAGGATCTTTTTTCTAGTTAGGGAAATTCAGGCTGAATTGCTAGGAAAATAGGAATACAACAAAGGAATTGCGCCAATGCAGGTTGCCAGATCACCTTCTAACTCTGCTACAGTTTCAAACAACATGGTTACACCAGATTACAGTTTGAGACGATACGCCTCGTTGAAGGATGTGCCCCTCGACGACGCAAAGCGGATTCTTCTGGATCATGGCGAACTTCAATTGCGTCGCTTGGTCGATGCCGGTGGTCCTTGGTTCGACATCCACGACCACATCAATGCATTCTGGCAGGGCTTTGACGCCTATGTGCCGCCCAATGGCAGTTACTACCTTGCTCATCGCGCTTCAGGCGAAGTCGTCGGAACCGGCGCCTTGAAGCGGGTGTCCGAGACGACGGCCGAGATGAAACATCTCTACGTCAAACCCGACATGCGCGGGTCAGGCCTGGGCACCGCCCTAGTAAAACAGCGCATAGCAGATGCAAAAGAGATGGGCGTGAAGCACCTGATCGCCGACACGATCAAGTTCAACTCAGAGCTTCCCGCGCTCTACAAGAAACTGGGCTTTCGCAAAGTCCAGACAGCGGAACTGAGCTACAGCGCTCATGTCACACCCGAGCTGTCAGACTTCCTTTTCTACTTCCGTATGGATCTCTGATCTAAAACGAAAAAGCCCGGCGCTTGGCCGGGCTTTTCCAATCCAGTGTCTTTGTCGTCACCCGATCAGGGCCTGCGTCAACCAGAAGCTGCCGCAATACTGTGATTTCGGATCAAAAGCGACTTGGGTTGTCACCTGCGATACCTGACGGTTCAGGATATTCTTCCGGTGACCCGGTGAATTCATCCAAAGATTGACGATATGGCGTGCCAGAGAGGCATAGGTATGTGCCGGCAAGACTTGCCCGTTGTGCGTGAAATGGCACGCGGAAGAGCTGACGATTTTGAAGTGCTTGTTGTCGATCTGATAACGATGCACGCGACCGATATTCTCTGCGCCCGTGCGCACCTTGCGAACACCCGCTGACTTCACACGCTGTTGCAGCGACTTACTGCCCCGAATGTTGTTCTTGTGCTGAAGCTGGTTTGTCTCAGCCATCCAGCGCGAGTGGATCAGCGTCTGCTTGGACATACCGCGGGGCGCATCTTTGAGCTTTGACAGTCCGGCACGGCAACGGTGAAAGTTGACTTCGGCCCGGACAGCGGCGTTCAACAGGGATTGGTCAATCTTCGCGGCAGGCACCACGGTCTTGGTTGCCTTGGCCGAAACCTTGCGGCTGCAAGCTTCTGCACTGGTCCCAGCAACGGCTGTCGCAAGACCAAGCAGCAAAGCGAACATCGTCATTCGCATAAGAAAATCCCCATACACCGCCCCCAAGCGGCACCTTCCCCGCAGAATCTGGCCAAACCACGGCAAGGCTTCGGCACAGATTAGGAAATGTCTAACTGTCGGATAAAGTGGGGACAATCCGCCGACGCGGCATCGGCAGAACCCTGCCCGTCCTAGAAGCGACGGCGCAGGTCATCCATCGTACGGACCAATTCTGCACTGATTCCCGGCTCGCTCAGCGCATGTCCGGCTCGGCCAATCATTGCCAATCGCGCGACGCCCCAGGCTTCGGAAAGGCGGTAGGCGGAAAGTGGCGGACAGATCATGTCATAACGGCCCTGTACAATGACGCCCGGAACCTCGGCGATTTCTTCGATGTTGTCGAGGATCCAACCGTCATGCTCCAAGAAGCCACCATTCCGGAAATAGTGGTTTTCAATCCGGGCGAAAGCGCGCGCATATTCAGCAGGGCTATCCCCACCGGGACCGTCATTGTTGATCGACGCCAGCGTGTTCTCCCAGCTTGTCCAGGCCCGCGCCGCGCGGACTTCCTGCATCCTGTCATCGGAAAAGAGCCGCCGGTAATAGGCCTCGATCATGTCGTCCTGTTCATCTTCAGGGATGACCTCGGCGAACCGCTTCCACATCTCGGGCCAGAAATTGCCGGCGCCGCCGCCATAGAACCAATCCAGCTCGGACCGGGTCATCAGGAAGACCCCGCGCAACGCAAGGAACATGGCGCGGTCGGGGTGGGTGATCGCATAGATCAAGGACAGCGTGGCACCCCAACTGCCGCCAAAGACGATCCAGCGGTCCACACCCAGAACTTCGCGAATACGTTCGATGTCGGACACCAGATGCCACGTCGTGTTCGCCTCGACCGTTGCGTGCGGGCGCGACCGTCCGCAACCGCGTTGGTCGAACAGAATTATACGATAATGCGACGGATCGAAATACCGGCGCATAGAGGGGCTGCAACCGCCACCCGGACCACCATGCAAGACGACCACAGGCACACCATGCGGATTGCCGCATTGTTCCACGTAGATCCGGTGGCCGTCACCAACATCCAGCATCCGCTGATCGAAAGGATCAATCGGCGGGTACAGATATTGTGACGCACCTTTGCTGCCTGACGTTCTGTCCATAGGTGTTCTATATAATGCGGCGAAGGCCCGTTCCACGGGCGGCGATCAGAAAAACGCATTTGTCACACCGGGGCCCAGGATGCAGGACACCGAGACCAGAGATCCAGCTGAGGTTGAAAAGTTCAGCCGTATGGCTGCGGATTGGTGGGATCCGGAGGGATCTGCCAAGCCCCTGCATCTTCTGAACCCCTGCCGGCTGGAATACATTCGCGAACAGCTTGTGGCCGAGTATGGCCGTGATTTCAAAAGCCTGCGACCATTGGAAGGTTTGGAGATCCTCGATATCGGATGTGGCGGTGGTTTGGTATCAGAGCCGCTTTGCCGTATGGGCGCGAAGGTCACCGGAATCGATGCTGCTGGCGAAAGCATCCCGATTGCCGCCCAGCACGCGATGGAACAAGGCCTTGAAATAACCTACCGACAGGCGGCTGCTGAAGATCTGGTGACTGAGGGCCTGACGTTCGACGCAGTGATTTGCCTAGAAGTGATTGAGCATGTGTCTGACCCGGCAGCATTGCTAAAGGCCGCGACCTCGCTTCTGAAGCCGGGCGCGCCATTGATCATGTCCACGCTGAACCGGACCTCCAAAAGCTATGGTGCTGCAATCCTTGGGGCGGAAGTTCTGCTGCGCTGGCTGCCTAAAGGCACACATGACTGGCGGCGCTTTGTGACACCGGAAGAGCTTTACGCGCTGATGGAAGCGGCTGGGTTGGAGCCATTGGACACAACCGGATTCCGCTTTGATCCGCTCCGCCTCTCCTGGCATTTGTCGGACAGCGATATCTCGGTCAACTACGCGGCTACGGCGCGTCGTCCCCACCTGTAGGGGCATCCAGGCTGCGCCTTATGTCGCGCATCGCCGGCAAAGCCCCGCGCAGGCGATCTTCGCCCACAGCCTCGACCACATCTGACAAGATCGGCCCGATATTGGCCAAGGCCGCATCCCGCGCAGCCAATCCGGCCTTAGTGATCGCCACAAATTTTCGGCGTGCATCGTCCCAATCGGGCCTGATGTGCACATGACCCGCACGTTCAAGCCGTGTGATCGTGTTGGTCAGGGCGCCACGCGTCAGGTGAAAACTCTTGGCCAGTTGCGCGGGCGTCTTCTCGGTCCCGCTTCGGGCAAGGTGATTGAGCACAGAGAACTGTGAAAGCGTCATATCTCCGGGAAGAGCCTTGGACATACGCCCGCGGGCGAGCTGCTCGACCATGAACATCTCGCTAAAAACCGCAGCCGCAAGGCTATCCTTTTGATCCGGCATCAGGTCCCTCAAATGCGCGATCGTGGCGAAGCGACGGCAAGCGCCGCCGCGCGTCATCCACCAAGGCAAGGTCCAGATCCTGTATCACGATGCCGGGTTCCCGTCCGCCATCTGCCAAAACCTCGCCCCAAGGCGACACCACCAATGAATGCCCGTAGGTCACCCTTTGTCGACCCCGCGCGGCAACATGACGCCCGGTCTGCGCTGGCGCCAGCACAAATGCACCGCATTCAATCGCGCGTGCCCGCAGAAGCACCTCCCAATGGGCACGGCCCGTTTCGGGCGAAAAGGCCGACGGCACCGTCAATATCTGCGCACCCGCCTGCGCCAGTGTCCGAAACAGGTGCGGAAACCGCACATCGTAGCAAATGGTCAGCCCAAGAGGCACATCGCCGATATTTGCCAAAACGGCGCGTTCACCGGGCCTGTAGCCGGCACTTTCGCGATAGGTTTCAGTCTCGGACAAGGTCACATCAAACATGTGCATCTTATCGTAGCGGGCGCGTATCGCCCCGCTTGGGTCGATCAGGAATGATCGATTCACGAACCTCTCATCATCCGCCAATTTCAAGGCCAATGATCCGATCAGCAGCGTGATACCCAACTCCGCCGCCAAGGCTTGCAAAGCCGGCAAGGTCGCGTCGTTTTCTTCGGTCCGCAGAACGTCGCTTTGATGCGTGCGGCTGGCTGACACACAATTCGTGACTTCCGGCGTCAGAACAAACGTCGCACCCGCATCCGCCGCTTCGCGAATAAGCGCAGAGGCCTGACCCAAGTTGGCCGTCGGATCATCCGACGACGTCATCTGGATCAGGCCGACACGCATCAGGCGGTTTGCAACATGGGGTCAAGCTTGCCAGCGCGTTCAAGCGCATAGAGATCATCGCAACCACCAACATGGGTGCCGCCAATGAAAATCTGCGGAACCGTGTGGCGACCATTGGCCCGCTGCATCATTTCGGCACGGCGGGTCGGCTCTCTCGCGATGTCGATCTCGGTGAAGCTGACGTCTTTTGAAGTCAGCAGGCGTTTGGCAGCGTGACAGAAGCCACAAAGCGGGGATGTGTAGATTTCGACCATATCTCGTGTCCTTTCAGTTGGGACAGATCTAGGGTGTCTTCTCCACCCGCGCCAGAACCAGCACATCCACAGTCACGGCCCCGGCTTCGATCAGCGGCCCAGCACAGGCGGAAAGCGTCGCACCTGACGTCATCACGTCGTCGATTAGCACTATTTTTCCGCCTTTTACGCGTTCCATACGGTCAGGTGCAACGCGGATCACGTTTTCGACATTTCGGAAACGTGCCGCGATATCCATGCCGTCTTGCGGTCGTGTGGCCTGCGTTCGCTCCAGAGCGTCAGGGCAGCAGGCCACGCCGGTGACGCGAGAAAGCGCCCGCGAAAGCTCTGCCGCCTGATTGTATTTCCTTCGAAACAAACGCCCGCGTGCGATCGGCACAGGCAAGAGCAGCGCCGCCTCTTTCAGAAGATCCCGACCCGCTGTTGCCATCCACGCAGCCGCAGGTCGCGTCAGGTCCAGACGGTCGCCGTGCTTCAGCGCCAAGACAACGTGACGCCCCCGATCCCGATAACTCAGCGCTGCGCGACCGCGTGACCAAGGCCGTGCCATGGTCATGCAATCATCACAGAAATGCACGCCGTCGTCCCCAGCGCCCGGCAAACTTGCGCCGCAAGCATCGCAGCCGAGACCTGTCAGAAAAGGCATATCGCGCCAACAGGACCCGCAAAGATGCCCGTCATCTGCAGTGAGCGCACCGCAAAGACAGCATTGCGGAGGGTAGAGCCACCGTGTCACACGGGCCAAAGTCGTATCAGCCCTAAATGACACCGCCATGGCAGCCCCCTCAACACTCACCAACAGAAACGCTCTCCTCGCGCATCGTGCCCGTGCCGCTATCCGGCCCGAGACGTTCTTGCACGACATCGTCGCAGACGAGCTCAATGAGAGACTGCTTGAGGTTAACAAGACGTTTACAGCGCCTGCCGTAATTGGACCCATGGACAGCCTGCTGCCCGAGGCTCATCACGTCTTGGATGATGACCGACTGGCGCTACAGCCTGCTGCCCATGATCTTATCATTGATGGGATGTCGCTGCATTGGGCCAACGACCCGGTTGGCCAGATCGTACAGTCCCGCCTCGCGTTGAAACCGGATGGGCTTTACCTCGCTGCGCTGTTCGGAGGCCAAACCTTGCACGAGCTTCGCACGGCACTGGCAGAAGCCGAATCCGCGTTGCGCGGCGGCCTTTCGCCAAGAGTGGCACCTATGGCCGACATCCGCGACCTTGGGCAGCTTTTAAGTCGCGCGGGTCTTGCCCTGACAGTGGCCGATAGCACGACCATCCGAACGAGTTACCAGAGTCTAAAGGATCTGGTTCGAGATTTGCGCGGAATGGGAGAGACCAACGCGCTTTTCGCCCGCGACACGACGATCCCTCCACGCGCGTTGTTCGATCTGACAGAAAGCATCTATCGCGAGCATTTCAGCGAGGAAGGCCGTCTGGTCGCCACATGGGAAATCGTGTTCCTGACAGGATGGGCGCCGGACGACAGTCAGCCAAAACCACTTCGTCCAGGGTCGGCCACGCATCGTTTGTCAGACGCGCTGGGCGTGCCAGAACTGCCCAGTGGTGACAAAACCGATCCGAAGCCTAGCTAAGAAACGATCCAATGCCGGGACTGTTACGTATTACGAACGATCCCTTTTGACCGGAAAGAAGCCATGCTAGACGCTCGCGACATGAAGACGACCGACCTGACCGCTGCCGATAGCACCCATCTTCCCGCCGACCATCCGCATGTTCCGCCTGCAAAGGTTGGGGTTCTGGTGGCCAACCTCGGCACGCCCGATGGTTATGATTACTGGTCGATGCGACGCTATCTGAACGAGTTCCTGTCGGATCGTCGCGTCATCGACTACAGCCCGCTCATCTGGCAGCCCCTTTTGCAGCTTGTGATCCTGTCAAAGCGGCCGTTTTCGTCTGGTGAGGCCTACAAATCGATCTGGAACCACGACGAAGGCGAAAGCCCGTTGATGACGATCACCAAGGCGCAGACCGAGAAGATCCGCGCAGCGATGAAAGCGCGTTATGGCGATAACGTGGTGGTGGATTTCTGCATGCGCTACGGCAACCCTTCGACCAAGTCCAAAGTCCGGGCGATGGCAAAGGCAGGATGCCAGAAGATCGTCTTCTTCCCGCTTTATCCACAGTATGCTGGTGCCACGACAGCAACGGCCAATGACCAGTTCTTCCGGTCCCTCATGGAAGAAAAGTGGCAGCCGCCCGTGCGGACCGTGCCAGCTTATTATGATCGTCCCAGCTATATCGACGCACTCGCGCAGTCGGTTGAGCGCGCCTACGGCGTCATGGACACCAAGCCGGACATTCTGGTCTGTTCTTACCACGGGGTGCCACGGCGCTACCTGATGGAAGGCGACCCGTATCACTGCCAATGCCAGAAAACGACGCGCCTTCTAAAGGAAAGACTGGGTTGGGAAGACACCGATATCGTGACGACCTTCCAAAGCCGTTTCGGTCCGGAAGAGTGGCTTAAACCCTACACCGTTGAAGAAGTTGCGCGTCTGGCCGAGCAAGGCAAAAAACGGATCGCCGTGATTGCGCCTGCGTTCTCGGCCGACTGCATTGAGACGCTGGAAGAGATCAACGAAGAGATCCGGGAAAGCTTTGAAGAGGCCGGTGGAGAGCACTTCACCTATATCCCCTGCCTCAATGATGACGACGCCCACATTGCGGCTTTGTCTGAAGCGATCGAGGATAATTTGAAGGGTTGGCTGGACTAGCGTTCAGGTTATTTGGTCCAGAAATCTTTTCTTCCAAACGCGGTTTCGTTCGCCGGCCAGCTTTGCCGTTTCAGGCGCAACCGTATTGGCCTTGCCCGGGTCAAGATTCAGCCTTCTGAGAATATCTTCCAGCGTTTCGTTCGGGACTCTCGCCAGCGTTTCGTATGCAATCTGAATTGGCTCAATCTCGTTTTTTGAGAACCAATCGATCCATGCCTGATCCAGCCGCGTTAAGTCCCGGACCTGCCTTTCAATGGCCTCTTTGTCGTATCTCGGCTCCTGTTGAGGGGATAGTCGCTCCAACTCGGAGCCATCCGTATTTCGATGCCACAGACCGGACTGTTCCGCGATCAGGCGAGATATGGCCTGATCAATGCGATCTTCACGCCAAAGATGGATAAAAAGCGTAGGCCCGAACACCGCCTCGATCCGTTCCCGGTCTGTAAGACACCCCGGTGTGATAAGCGCCAGTTGATCTAGGAAGAACGCAAAACTTCCACGCTGAAGGCGTAGGCCGAAGATATCTGTATCACCGCGACCCCGATCAATCGCGGCTTCGAAGATGCCTTTGATGGTCGAAGGTAGATCTTTGAATTTCCGATTTTCCAAGCCGTAGACCGCCAGCCACCGCGACAAGGATGGCGTATGGAAGTGCGAGTCAGGCGCACCAGCAACACCTGTTGCGGCCAGCATCTTGCACAGCATCGTGCTGCCACTGCGGGGCGTCGTGCAAACGATGTATGACTTGAAAGGTTCCGCCGGCATTCACTGTTCTAGCCCAAACTATCCCTTCGCGACCTTAAGCGTAAGAGAGCCAATACCGTGAGACTTTTTGCAAAGACCCATAAAGGAAAGCCCGCCAAAAGGCGGGCCTTTACGATAGCAGATACTGGCGCAGCGTCAGATCAGCAGGACCTGTGTGCCGTTCCCGGCTAGTCCGTAAAGCTCTTCGATATGCTCGTTATAAAGGCCGATGCAGCCGTTGGAGGACCGACGACCGATCTTGCGCGTGTCGTGCGTCCCGTGGATGCGGTAGTACTTCCAGCTGAGGTAAAGGGCATGCGTGCCTAGCGGGTTGTCCGGGCCCGGTCCGACAAAGTCAGGCCATTCCGGGTTACGCTTCTTCATGGCCGGGGTCGGCGCCCAAGACGGGCCTTCCACCTTGCGGATCACAGACGTCCGGCCGCGCCGCGTCAGATCTTCACTCAGCGGGACAGATGTCGGGTAGAGCTTGTAGATCGTCTCGTCCGCATTCCAATAGTGCAGCGCGCGCGACGTGATATCGACGAGGATGGCGCCCTTGCCGAGCGAGTCGAAATAAGGCTGCCAATCAAGCGCACGGAAGCTGGACGCGTTCCTGCGAACACTGCTTGAAATGTCAGACCGGAACTCGGTCGTGTCCTGCGCGATTGCGGGCGCAGCGAGGGCGGTTGCTGCCGAACCGGACAGGAAGACCCGGCGGCTGAGGGTGTTCGAGGTCTTGGAGGTCATTCAATGGTCTCCTTTCAGTTTGCCGGAACATAGCCTTGCACCGTGACCGCTTCAATTCACGCGAGCGTTATTCCGCACTTTGTCGCGGACAGGTGTTTGATTACACACCCCAAGCGGGATAAGCGTTCAGAAATCGTTTCGCTTTGAGGCCAGACATGTACTTGAAAACCTGGATCGCCGGTATCGTCCTGATGGCACTTGCCGCCTGTGACACACCCCCACCGGTGCAGTTTGGCCCCGACGGAAAGCCATTGCCCCAGATCTACCGCATCACCGACCGTGATACCGCCGACGTGCAGTTCAGAATGCTGGATGCCGTCAATGCGCTGCGTCAGGCTGCGGCGGCGCCACCGGTGCAGCTTTCCAGCGAATTGACGGCCGCGGCGGCGACACATTCGCGCGATATGTCCGTCCAGAACCGCCCGTGGCACTTCGGTTCTGACGGGTCCAGCCCGCTCGACCGTGTGGCGCGTGTTGGCTACGGTGGCAGGCTTCTTGGCGAAAACATCTCTGAGACATTCGAGACGGAGCTTGAAACGCTCTCCGCTTGGATGAGCGACCCGGCAACCCGCGATGTAATGCTGGACCCTCGGGCGCAGGACATGGGCTTTGCTTGGTTTCAGGAACCAAACGGCAAGATCTGGTGGACGCTGATCCTCGGCGCCTAATGATCAGGCGTAGATGCTGATCGGCGTCCCAAGCCGCACCATCACATAGATCTCTTCAATCTCTTCATTGCTGACGGCAATGCAGCCCCAGGTCCAATCCGGCACGAGGGAACGAATGCCGTTCGAGGGCTGTCCGTGAATGAAGATGTCACCGCCCGCGCTTTGTCCTAGCTGTGCCGCTTCTGCCACGTCCCATTCATTGGGGTATGAAATCCCGATCGACAGATGAAACCTGCTGTTCGGATTGCGGCGGTCGATCCAATAGTGCCCCTCGGGCGTTCGGCCATCGCCTTCGACTTGCTTGTCGCCCGAAGGGGCGAAGCCAAGCTCTATGTCGTATTCCTTCAGCGCCAGATTCCCGTGCCAGAGATACATCTTTCTGGCGTCTTTGTAGACGGTGATTCGCGTGACTTCCGGCCCCGTATAGCGCCGGGTCGGACCGCCAGAGCAGGCCGCCAGCAACGCCAAAGGCGCTGCGAAAAGCGCAGTGCGTCGTGTCAGTTTCATGAGTGATCGCTGCCCGATCTTGTTTGCCTCGGGACGAGTTTAGCGAACCTTGTGGTGATTGTGAATCACGTCTTTGGCAGTCGGAAGCGCGCCGCCAGTTCGACATGCGCTGACCAGCGGAATTGATCCACGACATCAACCCAGTCAAGCTCATATCCCGCACGCATCAGTATCGCTGCATCCCGGGCAAATGTGATTGGATTACAGGACACCATGGCGACGAAAGGCACGCGCGCCTCCGCGATCTCTCTTGTCTGCGCTTCGGCGCCTGCCCTTGGCGGGTCCACAACAACGCCCCCGAACTTTTGCAGCTCTCCGACAAGTAACGGGCGGCGGAACAGGTCGCGTGTCTCGGTTGTCACCTGGCGCAGTCCCTTCGCGTGCCGCCACCCTTTGTCCAAGGCGCCGGTCAGCTGGTCCAGGCCTTCCACGGCGTGAACGGACGCGCGGCCGGCAAGCGGTAGTGCGAAAGTTCCGACCCCCGCGAAAAGATCGGCCACCGACCCTTTTGCCCCGTCCAAGGCATCGCTGACGGCACCCACAAGCGCCGCTTCGCCTTCCGCCGTCGCTTGCAAGAACGCGCCTGGCGGCAATGGTACATCCGCTTGGCCCATCCGAAGCGTGGGCTGTCGGCGGGTCGCAACGATTTCGCCGTCGACAACAAGGCGGGCAATATCAGCATTGGCCATGATGCCCACCAGGGTCTCGATATCGTCCCGCGCCAAAGGCTTTGCCCCAGTTACGGAGACATCCAGTCCCGTGTCGCTGTCTGTCACCATCAACCGGAGTTCGCCTTTGCGCGATCCAATCTGACTGACGATCCCGCCCAGCGCATCTCGCGCCGCCAGAAGGGTCGGCCGCAGAACCAAGCAATCGGGTACGGGCACAACCTGATCGCTTGCCCGCGTGTGAAAACCGACCTCGACCCCCTTCTTCAGCCGCCGGCCCGAGAAAACTGCGCGCCGCCGCGTCGAGGGGGGCGACGTGTGGATGGATCTCACGCGTGCCTCAATCCCATGCGCCGACAACGCGGATGTCACGCGTTCCACCTTCCACGCTTCGACAAATTCGTCCCGGGCATGTTGCAGGTTACAACCGCCACAACGCTTGTAATGCGGACAAGGGGCTCGCACACGATCTGGCGAAGGCGTTTGGATCTTGGGGTGTTCCAAGCGCCCTTTGACGATATCACCCTCGACAATCTCACCGGGTAACGCGCCAGGAACAAAGACAGTGCCGGGTGCAATGCCTTCCCCTTTATGGCCCAGACGTTCAATCGTGACGCTCATCTCAGCGCTTCCATCCAGTTTTTGACTGCACTTGGTGATGACAGGCGGACCATCGCTTCAGGCCCTCTGTCGGTCATCATTTGCAAGTATCGTGCCCGCATGCCACGGCGCGACGTGACGATCCACCAGAGAAATCCAAACTCCAGCCGCTCTTCACAGCCGACGGTGATGTCCGGTCGCGCCATACCGCCCAAACGCGTCCGCCAAATCCGGGCAAGCACGCGCCAAAGCCGAAGGAAGATCGGAAGATCCAGCCAAACGACAAGATCTGCTCGTGATGCGCGTTCGGCGGTTGTCGCCGAATAGTTCCCGTCAATCACCCACCGATCTTTGAAAGCTTCGGCACGCATCATTGAGATACGTTCATCGCGGTCGCGCACTATCCACCCCGGCAACCAATGTATGCAATCAAGGTGAACGACTGGCAGATCCAAGCGTTCAGCGACTTCGCGGGCGAGAGTTGATTTCCCTGCACCCGACCCGCCGACCACCATGATCCGTTTCACTCTGCTGCGTCCTTGGCCCCAATGAAGCCGCCAGACTGGCGGTGCCAGAACCGGGCATAGGTGCCGCCCTTGGCCAACAGTTCGTCATGCGTCCCGCTTTCGACGATCTTGCCGTCATCCAGCACGATGATGCGGTCCATATGCGCGATGGTCGACAAACGGTGCGCGATGGCCAGAACAGTTTTGCCGTCCATGACACGTTTAAGCGCGGATTGAATGGCTGCCTCCACCTCACTGTCGAGCGCGCTTGTGGCTTCGTCCAGAACGAGGATGGGCGCATCCTTTAGAATGGCGCGGGCAAGCGCGATCCTCTGACGCTGTCCGCCGGACAACTTCACGCCGCGCTCACCCAAGTACGCATCATAGCCTTTGCGGCCTTTGTGATCTTGAAGGTCTTGAATGAACGCGTGGGCCTCGGCGCGCTCCGCCGCGTCAATCATCTGATCTTCCCCGGCATCAGGCCGGCCATAGAGAATGTTGTCACGCGCTGAACGGTTAAACATCGCAACGTCTTGCCGAACGACCGAAATCAGGCGTCGCAAACCACTTTGGGATAGATCACGAAGGTCTTTGCCATCGACAGTAATCTGACCGGATTCAACGTCATAGAGCCGCAGAAGCAGTGCCACCAAGGTCGACTTCCCCGCTCCGGAAGCGCCGACAAGAGCAACCTTCTCGCCGGGCTGCAAGGTCAGGTCGATGCCGTTCAGCGCTGCCTGCTCTCCGCCATAGGCGAAATGGACGTTTTCAAAGCGGATGACACCCACGCCTTTCGGATCCACTGCATCCGGTTTGTCCGTGATTTCGTGGGCTGGCGACAGGGTTCCAATACCATCCTGCACCTCGCCGATGTTCGAATAAACCATCACTGCGACTCGCCCCAATCGGTTCGACACCATTCCCAGTCGTGTCGCCACCATGGCAACAGCCGCAATGTCGCCCGACGTCGCTTGGCCAAGCGACCAGAGCCAAAGGGCACCGACGATGGCAGCGAACGGCAAGACGCCCGACAACGCCGTCAACGTCAGACGGAACCACATCGACAGAACGCCGAAATCAACAGCTTTGATCCGCAGGTCCTCAAACGCCTGCAAGGCTGCCGTGTCTTCCTGTCGGCCGTCTGAAAAGAGCTTCACCGTTGAGATGTTCGTGATCGTGTCGACGATCTGCCCGGTCACTGCAGCACGCGCGCCAGCGCGGGCCTTCGATTTTTTGCGAACGCGGGGGATGAAGAACACCAACGCCGCAGCATAGGCAGCACCCCAAAAGAGGAAGATCACCAACAGCTGTGGGTTAAGTCCCCCCATCAAGATCAAAGCGCCCATAAACATCGCGAAGGCGTAAAGTCCGACATCCAGCGTTTCGATCACGATCTGCGTTAGCGCTGTGGAAGTCTGAAGCTCTTTCTGCGCCACGCGTCCGGCGAAGTCGTTCTCAAAGAACCTCATCGACTGGCCAAGCGTGTGGCGGTGAATGCGGCTTAGAACCAGTTGCGCCAGGTGCGGACCAAGCAAGACAGATGTGACACCCGCATCCATCGCAAAGACGATGGGGCGCAGGACCAGAAAGAAGAAAGCGCCGACCAGAATGATGGGCCAGAATGGATCCCAGAAGGTGCCGGGCGAAGCACTTTCAGCAACATCAATCGCCCAACCGGTCAGCCAGGCGGTCGCAACCTCGGTCAAAGCGGCGACCGACACGATGACGGCCGCGACAACCATCGCCGGAACGGCACCACTGAGCGCCCAGCGCGCAAAGGGACCAAACCGCGCGGGCGGTGGCCCCTCTGCCGGAGCGTAGGGATCCAGCAAGCCTATCAGTCGGTCATTGAGGCTCATTCCGCCGCCGTGTCTTCCGTCGTGTTGATGAAACCGCCTGATTGGCGGTCCCAGAACCGGGCATATAGGCCGCGCATCGCCAGAAGCTCGGAATGGGTGCCTTCTTCGACAATTCTGCCATCGTCGAGAACCAGAATGCGATCCATCTGGGCAATCGTGGACAGACGGTGCGCGATGGCGATCACCGTTTTGCCCTCCATCATGCCATAAAGCGTTTCCTGAATGGCGGCTTCGACTTCGCTGTCGAGCGCGCTGGTGGCTTCATCGAGCACAAGAATCGGTGCGTCCTTCAATATGACGCGCGCCAGCGCGATCCTCTGCCGCTGCCCACCCGACAACTTCACCCCACGTTCACCAACCTGAGCGTCATAGCCGGAACGACCCTCGGGATCTTCCAGATCGTTGATGAAGGCTGTCGCTTCCGCGCGCTTCGAGGCCTCGTCGACGTCCGCCAGCGTTGCGTCAGGTCGGCCATACAGGATGTTTTCCCGGATCGAGCGATGCAACAGCGCAGTGTCCTGCTGAACCATGCCCACGTGCAAACGCAGGCTGTCCTGCGTCACTTTCGTGATGTCTTGGCCATCAACCGAAATCGTTCCGGCTTCCGGATCGTAGAACCTCAGCAGCAACTTCACCAAGGTGGACTTGCCCGCACCAGAGCGACCGATCAGGCCGATTTTCTCACCCGGCTTGATCGAAAGGCTGACGCTGTTCAGGCCACCACTTCTGCGACCATAGTGGTGGGTCACGCCTTCAAACGAAATGGCCCCTTCGCTGACCTGCAACGTCTGCGCATCGGGTTTGTCCGTCAGGGCAATGGGTTGAGCGATCGTCTCCATGCCCTCGGACACGACACCGAGGTTTTGGAAAAAGTTGGTCAGCGCCCACATGATCCAGCCGGTCATGCCGTTCAATCGAAGCGTCAGCGCAGATGCTGCTGCAACGACCCCGATGCTCGCAGTCCCCCCAGCCCAAAGGAAAATGGCCCAACCCACGACGGATACGATCAGCAGACCGTTGAGAACGACCAGCACGATGTCCATCGTCGTAAAGATCCGCATTTCGGCCATGAAAGTCTGCCGCGTGCGTTCGATCGCTTCCTTGGCATAGTCGATCTCGCGATCATGGTGCGCGAACATCTTCACGGAATGAATGTTCGAATAGCTGTCGACAACACGACCCGTGGTTTCGCTGCGTGCATCGGACGCGGCCTTTGATGCAGGTCCGACGCGTTTCACCGTCCAGCGCACCAGAGCGATATAAAGCGCAAACCAGATCACCAAGGGTAGAAGCAAGCGAGGGTCCGAGGCCGACAGCAAGATCGCGGCGCCTATGATGTAGGCCAAGGCGAACGCAATGGCGTCAAAGATCTGAAAGACAGCTTCGCCCGCCGCGGGCGGCGTCTGCATGATGCGGTTCGCGATGCGTCCGGCGAAATCATTTTCAAACCATCCGACAGATTGGCTGAGCACATGACGATGTGCGCGCCAGCGGATCAACGTTCCAAAATTCGGCAAGATGCCATTGTTCAGAATGCCGACATCCAGCGCTTGCAGAACCGGCCTGACGATCAGGATGAAGCCCGCCACCAAAAGCATCTCGGTGCCGTGGTCTGTCCAGAATGTCTCGGGCGTGCTGGCCGTCAAAGTATCGACCAGCCGGCCCATGTACCCGATCAACCAGATTTCAACCGCTGCCACGACAATGGCCAAGGCTCCGGCCACGAAGAACACCTTGGAAAAGGGCCGTGCGTATTCCCTTAGAAAGGGCCAGATCTTGTCGGGTGGCGTATCGGACGCCTTATAGGCCACGTAGGGATCTACGAGGCCTTCGAAGAATCGAAACATGACAATGCCTTTGGGTCAGCCCCGGTCATACCGGATCGGATGGGCCCGCGCTATCCCCGAGTAAGTCTTCCCGCGAGGCCGTGAAATCGGAGGCGATCCAGAGGGACTCCAACCGCTTCAACTCCACGCCCAGCGCTGGCCCATCGAAAGCAGGCATCAGATCTGCCGCCCGGATCGGAAAGACAGCGGTCGCACCTGCAGCAAGCTTGGTCTCTAGGCCGTCTGGCAAGGTTGTTCCCATGAGGGCAGCGCGGACAAGCATGGCATCGCGTGCGACGCTGGTGCCAAGGCGGTAGGCCAACGTCGCGGCACCCTCCCCTTCAAGCGCCGCTGACCGTATGGCCAAATGACGTGTGGCATCTGCTTTTGAAAGACGAAGACGGTCAATCTCGATCTCACCCAGAACTGCCAGGCGTCGCACCGGATAAGGTGCCACACCATTTTCAAGATGGATCAGCGGTGCAACTGACGAGGTATCTGCACCCGGCAGCAGCGTCTGCAGCACGAAAATCTGGCTCATCGTCGCCAATGCGGGCGCGGGATCGGGCGCAGACAAAAGCTTCATCATCTCTGCGCCAACGCGTTCTGCAGACAAAAGGTCGAGCCCCTCGCGGCACGCCGCGATGGCCGCCAAGTCCTCGGCATCGAAACCCGGTGCGGCGTAGAATGCGTGGAACCTGAAAAATCGCAGGATCCGCAGATAGTCTTCGCGCAGCCGTTCTGTGGCATCGCCGATGAACCGTAGTCGACGGTCTGCAAGATCGCTCAGACCGCCCGTCGGGTCGGTGATCTCGCCCTCCGCAGAAAGATAGAGCGCGTTCATCGTGAAATCACGACGCATCGCGTCGTCTTCTAGCCGATCCGAGAAGGACACGACGGCACGGCGACCGTCTGTTTCGACATCGCGGCGGAACGTGGTGATCTCAAATGACGTGCCATTCACCAGCACTGTCACTGTGCCGTGCTCGATGCCGGTTGGAATGACCCGAAACCCGGCATTCTTTGCCAAGGCGGATATCACGTCCGGCGTGGCATCCGATGACAGATCGATGTCGGCAACTGGCTGGCCCAGCAGCGCATTTCGAACACATCCACCAACGGCATAGATTTGATGTCCCGCATCAAGGACAAGCCGCATGACAGTCTGAGTTGCTTCAGCGGTCAGCCAATCCGGCGTGATCTTCATGGCCCATCCTGTCCGCAAGCGATCGCAACATCCGCGCCGTCGCGCCCCAAATGTAATAGGGTCCGAACGGCACAGCGAAGTAACGCCGCATCTGACCGCGCCACATCCGCCCTTCGACGACATAACGCGCCGGATCAAGGACGTGCGTCAAGGGCACCTCAAAGACCTCGGCCACTTCGCCCAGCTCGGGCACAGGCTGAAACACCGGATCGACCAGCGAAAGAACAGGCGTGACCTGAAAGCCTGTGACGGTCTCGTGCGACGAAAGCGTCCCCAGAACTTCAACCTTGTCAGAGGTCAGTCCGATCTCTTCTTCGGCCTCGCGCAGCGCTGCGCCCACAACGCCATCATCATCCGGATCAACCTTGCCACCCGGGAAAGCGATCTGACCCGGATGATGCTTCAGGGCGGACGACCGTTTGGTCAGAATAAGCTTTGGGATGGGCGTTGCTATGATCGGGACAAGCACACTGGCCTCTCGCAGCCGGCTGCCCGGCGGAAAGGGTGCGCCGGGCAACAGGTCAAAGTCTGATGACGGCCGGGTCTCACGCGTCAACGCGCGCTCCAGCCGTCCTTTCAGATCAGGCATCATCGGGCGCCGTTTCTGCTTCGAACCCAAGCGTTTTCGGGTCGAATTCGTAGTGTGCACCACAGAACTGGCAATCAGCAGTCACAATGCCTTCGTCCGTGGTCATCGTCCCAATGTCCTTGGCCGAATAGATCGACAAGCTCTGACGGACACGGTCCGCAGAACAGGTGCAGCCGAATTTGACCGGTTGCGGATCAAAGACGCGTGGTCCCTCTTCATGGAAAAGCCGCACAAGCAGATCAGTCGGTTGAACGGTCGGTCCAATCAGTTCGATCTCTTCAGCGGTATCCAGAAGGATGTTCGCGCGGTTCCAACGTTCTGCTTCATCGCCGTCAAGGATATCGTCAGCCACAAGCAACCCGCCTTCGCCCGTCGCATCACCCTGAGCGAACGGAGACGCCTCTGGCATCTGTTGCAACATCACGCCGCCAGCGCGCCAGTGGAGAGGATCTCCCGGCGTCTGACTTTGGGCGTAAGACAAGGCAAACCGCGTCGGCAACTGCTCCGATTGGGCAAAATAAGTCTCGGCGCATGCCGACAATGAACCGCCTGCAATCGGCGTGATACCTTGATACGGCGCCATGCCCTGCCCCTGGTCGATCAGGATGGCAAAGTAACCTTTCCCAATTTGCGAGAATGGACTGGTGTTGGGATCAAGCCGATCTTCATCAAAGCTGGCATACGCGCGGATGCGTGCAGGTTCGCCGTCTTCGGTCGGGCCGTAATAGTCCGTGGCAATCAACCTGGCGGGCCCGTCGCCGCGAACTTGCAGCGAAAGCTTCCAGCGCAGCTTGATCGTTTGTCCGATCAACGCCGTCAGCAAAGCAGTTTCGGCCACCAAGGCCTCAATGGCTGGCGGATAGTCGTGTTGGGACAGGATCTCTTGCAAAACACCGTCCAGCCGCGCGATGCGGCCGCGGGTGTCGGTCCGGTCAAGCTGGAAGGGCAGGACGGTATCGTCCCAAGCGATTTTCGATCCAATGGTCATGGGGTAGCCTCAAGCGCCAAGGGTTGGCATAGAGCGACTATATAGGTGTTGCCGCGAAAGGACCAAGGCGTGATCAGGCGGGTGGGTGAACAGGTCAAAGCTGGTATTCGCTACACGCATCGGCCGGGTGCCTATGCAATTCTGGTGCGGAACGGTCAACTGCTGCTGACGCATCAGGCTGAACCGGAGCCCGAATTTCAGCTTCCGGGCGGCGGGATCGATCCGGGCGAGAACGGTGTCACCGCGCTGCACCGGGAGGTCTTCGAAGAAACGGGTTGGCGGATTGCAGGCGTCAGACGACTTGGCGCGTTTCGTCGATTTGTGTTCATGCCGGAATACGAACTCTGGGCCGAGAAAGTCTGCCATATCTACATGGCGCGGCCCGTGCTGCGACATGGCCCACCCCGCGAACACGGCCACACCGCCGTTTGGACCACGCCCGGCATCGCACGCGATCTGGTCGCCAACTCAGGCGACGCGCTTTTCATTGATCGCTTTGCCTGAGAACTCGATCAGTGCAGCCGACACATCGTCCTGAAATTCTTCGCATCCCTGATAGGCGCGCAGTTCCGAAGTAAGTGCTTCCATGAAATCGGCTTGCTTGTGCTGCGCGAGGTCGGTCGCCAGTCGTGCCAGACCCACCTCGTCCAGAAGCGTTCCGTCAGGGGCTGCACATTCCGTGACCCCGTCCGTGAAAAGAAGTAGTCGATCACCGGGCGACAACCAGATCTCGAACGCTTCATAGTTGGCGCCATCAATCAGACCGATGGGCATCCCAAATGCCTGCGGAAACTCGATCTTGCCGTCAGCCCGCTGCACAAGCGGACTTGGGTGTCCTGCCTGCGACAAGCAGATACGACCAGTCGAGAAATCGCAGTCCGCAAGGATCATGGTCAGGTAGTGATCTGAACCGATGTCTTCCATCAATAGTGCGTTCAAGCGGGCACAGACAACTTCGGGCGGCGCCATCATGACCGCGCCATCAGGACCGACGTCCAGTGCGATGTTCTGCTCTACCGCGTTGGGCGTAAGATGCCCGGCAACGCGCGCAACCAGCAGTGCTGAGGCAATCCCGTGCCCGGCCACGTCGATCGAGAACACACCAAACCGGTCGGGCGAAATCTTGAAAGCACCGACCAGATCGCCACCCACCTGTCCGCTTGGTTGCAAGAACAAAGATATCTCTGCCCCTTCCGCTTTGATCAAATGATCCGGCACCAATGCCGTCTGCAGCTTCCGCGCTTCGGCAAGATCCTTGTCGATTGCCATGTAGACTTGCGTCAGCTCGTCCAGTGCCTTCGTCAAAAGCAGGTTCTTGTGGGTCACTGCGCGTTGGGTCGCGAGCATGCGCATTCCGGCACGGATTCGCGCATGTAACTCGACCGGATGAACCGGTTTCGACAGAAAATCATCGGCCCCAGCCTCCAACCCTTCGGCAATTTGCGAAATCTCGGATTGCGCGGTGAGCAGGATGATGTAACCCGGCGCCCGTCCTCTTAAATCGCGAAACGCGCGGCACAGCGCCAATCCATCCATGCCTGGCATCATCCAGTCGCTGATCACCAACTCCACGTCCTGGCTGGTGCAAATTTCTAGCGCCTCGTCTCCGTTGGACGCCTCAACACTGTCAAAACCCCAATCGGCCAGCAGCTTGGTTACGATACGCCGTTGAGCCCGGCTGTCGTCCACAACAAGGATCGGACGTGGTGTGCACACTGCCTCCGCAGCGTCTTCCTCGGGCAAGTCAGACATCATGCGCCGACTTATCGAACAGCCTGTCTTAACCTTAGATGAAGAGGTGCGTCGCATACTGCACGACAATTCGAGGTAGGAGGGATCTGAATGCTGATCGACCAAGCGCGCCTTGCCGCTCTGAAGGACGATGTCGGGCACGAGGTCTTTGCCGAGGTGTTGGAAATGTCGGTCGAAGAGCTGGACGAAGCCATGGATGCGCTCGATCCACCCGACGCGGCCAAACTTCACTTTCTTAAAGGCAGCGCACTGAATGTCGGCATGGTATCATTTTCGGATCTTTGCGCCGACGCCGAGAGTTCAAAGAAAGCAAACCCGGCTTCCGCCGTGGATACAAAGACTTTGCACTCCCTCTACGCCTCTTCCCGGACCGAGCTTCTTGCAGCAATTCCGGTCTGACTGCAGCTTTTTTTGGAAACAGTTTTTCCCTGTTGCGCGGACTGTCGCGTAGGCCTGCTCAATAGGAGCATCTGCCTAGATTTGGTCGCATTTGGCTTCTAGCATTTTAGGAATCTGCGGGGCGTGGCCCCTGCCAAAAACGGACATACTCCATGCGCAAAGTACTTGCTTCCAGCCTCACAGCTCTTCTTCTGACCGGTGTCGCTGTTGCACCTCTCGCCACCGGCTTCACGATTTTGACGGCAGACGCGGCCTACGCGAAGTCCGACAAAGCCAAGGGCGGCGGAAGCGACAAAGCCGCAAAGGGCAAGTCCGGCGAAAAAGGCGGCGGCAAGGGCAAGTCCTCTGCCAGCCGTGGCAAGGGAAAAGACCCGGTCTCGTCGTTCTTCAACCGTCTGACGGGCCGTGACAAAGCCGCCTCCGGTGCCGGAAAAACCAAGACTGTTGGGTCCACGGGAATGCATCCGTCCGAGCTTGGCAACATGAACGGCGCATTGAATGCCAACATCAACGCTGTTCTTGCTCACGTTCGGAACGGCAACACAAACGGCCCTGTCGGTGTGGTTGCGGCGCTTGCTGTCGCAAACTCCGGTGCTGAAGGTGCAGCAGAAGCACTCGCGACGCCTGAAGCCGGCGAATACGCAGCAGTGAACGCTGCCGTTGCCGCAAACGAAGAATACGAAACGATCGAAGATTATCTGGCCGCCAAGGAAGCGGGTGGCGAAGACTTCGTCGTCGATGAAGATATTGAAAATGCCTTGGCTAATGTCGGGACATCGGCCCTGAACGATGCTGTTGACGCCAACGCGGACTATGCATCGGCCACCGACTACTTCATGGCCAAGATCGAGGCCGAAGAGGCAGGCGAAGATTTCGTCATCGACGAAGACATCGAAGCTGCAAGCGCTGCACTAGGCACCTACGACGGCGAAGTCGCGTCTGATCTTGCAGATGCCGAAGCCGCGCTTGAAGCCAAAGCGGATGCCGAAGCTGACATTCTTTCCACGTGGAACAAGAACACCGGCGACGTTGAAAAGGAAGAAGCGCTGATCGGCGCGCTGAACGAACGCCTTGAAGGCTATGAAGACGACATCGCCATGGCGATCGAAGAAGGCCAAGGCGACGAAGATGGTGATGGCGAAGGCGATGAGGTCGCGGATGATGACTGCGCCGAAGGCGAAGACTGCGATCTGCCAGACGACGAAGACATGGCTGCAATCGTCGACTGATCAAGCACAGATCTTGTGGGTCACGCCCACCTGACGTAAACGCCCCCGGACGACACACCAGTCCGGGGGTTTTTCATGTCCGCGCCCAAGAAAGTCGTGCTTGCCTATTCTGGCGGTCTCGACACATCGATCATTCTGAAATGGCTTCAGACCGAATACGGCTGCGAAGTCGTAACCTTCACCGCTGACCTTGGTCAGGGCGAAGAGTTGGAGCCCGCACGCCAAAAGGCTGAACTGCTGGGCGTGTCAGAGATCTATATCGAAGATTTGCGCGAAGAGTTTGTGCGCGATTTCGTGTTCCCGATGTTCCGCGCAAATGCGCTTTATGAAGGCCTCTACCTTCTGGGTACATCGATTGCGCGTCCGTTGATCTCCAAACGACTGGTCGAAATCGCGGCTGAGACCGGCGCCGATGCCGTGGCCCACGGGGCGACCGGCAAGGGCAACGACCAGGTGCGTTTTGAATTGGCCGCCTACGCGCTGAACCCTGACATCAAGGTCATCGCACCCTGGCGTCTTTGGGACCTCACCAGCCGAACCAAGTTGATCGACTTCGCCGAGAAAAACCAGATCCCGATTGCCAAAGACAAGCGCGGCGAAGCCCCGTTCAGCGTCGACGCGAACTTGCTGCACACCTCGTCAGAAGGAAAAGTCCTCGAGAACCCGGCAGATGATGCCCCGGACTACGTCTATCAACGCACTGTGCACCCGGAAGACGCACCGGACCAGGCTGAATACATCGAAATCGGCTTTGAAAAAGGCGACGCGGTGTCGATCAACGGCGAAGCCATGTCCCCAGCCATGATCCTGACCAAGCTGAACGAGCTTGGCGGGAAGCACGGAATTGGACGCCTCGACCTAGTCGAGGGCAGGTTCGTCGGCATGAAGTCCCGCGGCATTTACGAGACGCCGGGCGGCACGATCCTGCTCGAAGCGCACCGCGGCATTGAACAAATCACGCTCGACCGGGGTCAAGCGCACCTCAAAGACGAACTGATGCCGCGTTATGCAGAGCTGATTTACAACGGCTTCTGGTTCAGTCCCGAGCGCGAAATGCTTCAGGCTGCCATCGACCATTCCCAGGCGCATGTTACCGGCACGGTCCGGTTGAAGCTCTACAAGGGCATGGCGCGCACGGTGGGACGCTGGTCAGACCACTCGCTCTACTCCGAAGCGCACGTGACCTTCGAGGAAGACGCGGGCGCCTATGACCAGAAAGATGCGGCTGGATTCATTCAGCTGAACGCGCTCCGGCTCAAGCTCTTGGCTGCACGGGATCGTCGACTGAAGGGCTAAGCCACCATCAGGCTGCCAAAAATACTCAAGCGGCGATCAAATCGCCGCTTGGCGCATCATATCATAGACAGGCAAAGCCTCGGCCAATAGCGGGCCGGAGATATCAGGCAGTGGCCCTTCTTCTCCTGCAAACCCGGTCGACTTGTGGACGGCATTGTACCAGTGCGGCGCCCACGGCCCGTCCTCGGGGATGCCGCCTGACGCCCATGACAACATGCGCGCATCAAACGGCAGCCCGATTTCAGCACAAAGCCGTCCAAGCGCCGCTTCAGGGTTCTTGCGAACATCCGCGCTGTCCAGAACAGGGCCGGGGAATTGGTCAAAGACCTCGGCCTGTTGGCGGTAGCCGATGTCGTCCAAGTTCATCTCTTCCCGCTTGGCCAAATAGCTCGCGATCACGCGAGCCGGATGACGGATCAAATGGACATGCACTGCGCCTTCGGCCCAGTCATAGGGGACACCGGGCACCATGTGATGCGGCATATGTTTCATGTAAAGGTGCTCGACACCGTCCGGAATGGTCGAGCACGCTTCTGAAATCCTTGCCGTGTCGGTCTCCACCGCAGCCAGAACCTCGTCTCGCATCGGATGATCTATTCCCGTCAACTCCAGAAACGGCCCATAAAACGGCTCATCCATCACAGCGAAATCGGGCCGCGCCGCGAAGGAATACATCATCGCGGTGGAAAGGTTTCGGGGGCCTGACCACATTGCCAGTCGCATTCAAATCTCCACATTGCAGTTGATCACGCTCGGGTGACATCACGTCGCCGTTAATTGCAATGACGGGATGCTGCGACAAGTATTCCCTCAACTCAAGAAGGAGACGTGCATGCCCCTGTCTACTCTGAACTGGAAAATGCTGACCCTGGGTGCCGCCATCGCCGTGGGTGCCCTTGTGACCGCAGAACGATCGAACGCTGCCGAAGCCATCTTTGCGGGTGGTTGTTTCTGGTGCGTGGAATCGGATTTTGAACAGCTGGATGGTGTTCGAGAGGTGACGTCTGGTTTCACCGGCGGACGCAAGGCCAACCCGACCTACAAACAGGTTGTAAAAGGTGGCACCGGCCACATCGAGGCGGCCCTGATCGACTACAATCCTAGCCGGATCAGCTATGAAGACCTGCTTTACAACTTCTTCCGATCGGTGGATCCGACCGATGCAGGCGGCCAGTTCTGTGACCGGGGCGAAAGCTATTCAACAGCCATCTTCGTAAAGACAGCGGCTGAACGGGCCGCCGCCGAAGCTGCCAAGGCCCGTGCCGAGAAAGACCTTGGCCAAAAGATTGTCACGCCGATCCGCGACTTCGACAAATTCTACGCTGCCGAAGAGTACCATCAGGACTATTACAAGAAGTCCGACATCGTTCTGACGCGCCGCGGTCCAAAGACAAAGGCTGAGGCCTACAAGTTCTATCGCAAGGCCTGCGGTCGCGACACGCGCGTAAAAGAACTTTGGGGTAGTGCTGCACCCTTCACAAGCTAACGGCTTCCCGCCTTTCCGGTAACGGCCGGAAGGGCGCTCTTTCTTCCTACGAAAAAGACATCGACCTGCTGGTCATTGTCGTCTTCACCCCCTCCCGTGCTTGTTCTATTCTCTTTGAACCGAGCAGAGGGGGAACCGGTCGGTGACTGTTGCCAACGCCGCCGTCACGCCCATGATGGCGCAATATCTGGAGATCAAGGCAGATCATCCGGACGCTCTGCTGTTCTATCGCATGGGCGATTTTTACGAGCTTTTCTTCGATGATGCCGTTGCCGCCGCCGAAGCGCTGGATATTGCGCTGACCAAGCGCGGCAAGCATTTGGGCGAAGACATCCCCATGTGCGGTGTCCCATTTCACGCCGCCGAAAGTTATCTTCTGACGCTTATTCGAAAGGGCTTTCGCGTCGCCGTGGGCGAACAGCTTGAAAGCCCGGCAGAGGCGAAGAAACGCGGATCCAAATCCGTGGTCAAACGCGGCGTCGTGCGTCTTGTCACACCCGGAACACTGACGGAAGAAAGCCTTCTGGACGCGCGGCGTCACAACTTCCTTGTGGCTTTGGGGGATGTCCGGGACCAAGCTGCGATGGCTTGGGTCGATATCTCAACGGGCGCGTTCCATGTGATGGAGACCAGCGTTGCACGGTTCGGGCCAGAGCTTGCACGCCTGTCCCCCCGCGAGGTTCTGATCCCCGATACACGTGATCTGGACTGGTCGCCGATCATTGAGGATGCCGGCGCTTCAGTCACGCCAATGGCACGGTTGAGCTACGACAGCACGGGGGCAGAAGATCGGCTTTGCAAACACTTCGGTGTCAAAAGCCTTGAAGGGTTCGGGGCCTTCACCCGCGCCGAAGTCGGTGTCATGGGGGCCATCCTCGACTATCTGGACCTGACCCAAAAAGGTAAGATGCCGAGGCTTCGGCCTCCGTCGCGCGAGGATGCGCGGGGCACATTGCAGATAGACGCCGCGACCCGACGCAATTTGGAACTGACCCGCTCGCTTTCCGGTGGACGCGAAGGATCACTGCTAGCGACAATTGATTGCACGGTCACAGCAGCGGGCGGTCGCTTGTTGGATCGTCGCATATCCAGCCCTTCGCGAGATCTGAATGTCATTAACGCGCGCCTCGACGCCGTTCAGATGTGCGTGGATCAGCCCGAGCTAACAACCGACATGAGGTCGGCCCTGGCACGCGTCCCCGACATGGATCGCGCCCTGTCCCGGCTTGCCTTGGATCGGGGCGGACCACGTGACCTTGCCGCAGTCCGCGATGGTCTGGCCGAAGCGGAGAGCATCGCGCGCCGGACAGAAGGTATGGACCTTGCGCCCGAGATCACGGAAGCGCTGACAAGCCTTGTTGGCCATGACGATACCCGCGTGCAACTTGAAGCGGCGCTCGTCGCAGAACCACCGCTTCTGTCCCGTGATGGCGGCTTTGTCGCTGAAGGCTTCGACACCGATCTCGATGATGCACGAAAACTTCGCGACGAAGGCAGAGGCGTCATCGCGGGCATGCAGGCAGAATACGCGAACGAGACGGGTATTCAGGCGCTGAAGATAAAGCACAACAACGTTCTTGGCTATTTCATCGAAACGACAGCCACGCACGCGGAGAAGATGCTGGGCCTCTCCGAACGCTTTATTCACCGTCAAACAACTGCGAATGCGGTGCGCTTTACGACGGTCGAACTCTCCGATTTGGAAACGCGCATTCTGAACGCCGGCGGTCGCGCACTCGACATTGAAAAGACGCTGTTTTCGTCCCTAAAACAGGCGATTTTAGCGAACGCCGACAAGATCGGCGCCGCTGCGCGAGCCCTTGCATCTCTTGATGTGATCACAAGTTTGGCGGCGCTTGCATCACGTGAAGACTGGACGCGACCGAAGATCGATGGATCACGCAAGTTCGAAGTGCGCGGCGGACGACATCCCGTGGTTGAGGCCGCTTTGCGAAAGGCTGGCGGCACACCATTTATTGCCAATGATTGCAGCCTGTCCGCAGAAGATTCCGCCGCGATCAAGCTGCTGACCGGGCCCAACATGGCCGGTAAATCGACGTATCTCCGGCAGAACGCATTGATCGCCCTTCTGGCGCAATCCGGAAGTTTCGTTCCGGCCGACGCGGCAGAGATCGGGGTTGTCAGCCAGATCTTCAGTCGTGTTGGCGCAGCAGACGACCTTGCGCGTGGTCGGTCGACCTTCATGGTCGAAATGGTGGAAACCGCCGCCATCCTGAATCAAGCAGACGACCGGGCCTTGGTTATTCTGGATGAGATCGGGCGCGGAACAGCAACTTATGACGGTCTTTCTATCGCGTGGGCGACGCTAGAGCATCTGCACGGCGTCAACCGAAGCCGCGCGTTATTTGCGACCCACTACCACGAAATGACCCGCTTGGCCGACAAGTTGGATGGCGTGGAGAATGCAACCGTTGCCGTGAAGGAATGGAACGGTGACGTGATATTCCTGCACGAAGTGCGCGACGGAGCTGCTGACCGAAGTTACGGGGTGCAGGTCGCGCGCCTTGCCGGTTTGCCCGACGCCGTTGTCGCCCGTGCCCGATCCGTCTTGGAAACCTTGGAATCCGGCGAAAGGGGTGGCGTCGCTGGGGCTGAAGCCTTGATCGACGATTTGCCGCTGTTCTCAGCGGTCAGCGATCCCGCACCAGAAACTTCGGGTTCGTCAGGCGTAGAAGAGAAACTGAAAGACATCGCGCCGGACGAGTTATCGCCGCGCGATGCCCTGAATTTAATCTACGAACTCAAAGGCTTGCTGAAACCCTAGCTTGCCGGGGTGGAGCTGACGCCAACTTTTGCAGGCCGCAGCAACCGGTCGTGCAGCATAAAGCCGTCCGCCGACACCTGAATGATGTCACCAGCCTTCGTGCCGGGAAGCGGCGCCTCGAACATGGCCTCGTGCAACTGCGGATCGAAACGATCCCCAACTTCAGGTGAGATGACTTCGATACCGTGCTTCTTGAAGACGCTCAGAAGTTCGCGCATCGTCAGTTCAACGCCTTCAATGACTGCGGCATTGGTTTCGCGCTGCTCTTCCGGGATCGCCTCAATGGCCCGCTTCATATTGTCAAAGACGGGCAGCAAATCGCGGGACAGCTTGGCACCGCCATAGTTTTCCGCTTCGCGCCGATCCCGATCTGCGCGTTTCCGCATGTTTTCCGCATCGGCCAATGCCCGCATGAAGCGGTCTTTCAGTTGGTCGCGCTCGGCTTCCAGTTCGCTGATGCGTTCTCCAAGATCCGGATCTTCAAAAGCCGCCGGATCTTCGATGTCGATCAGGTCGTCATTGTCCATCTCTTCGTTAGCGTCGCTCATGCCTGTCCTCGGTCAGAAATAAGTCGGCCCATCAGTTGAGCCGTGTAATCCACAATCGGTACGATGCGTCCATAGTTTAGCCGCGTCGGTCCAATGACCCCGACCGCACCGACGATCTTTCGATCCGCGTTCATATAGGGAGAGACCACCAGAGAGGAACCCGAAAGTGAGAAAAGCTTGTTCTCGGAACCGATAAAAATGCGAACACCATCGCCGCTTTCCGCCAGTTCCAGAAATTCAGCTATATCCCGCTTGCGTTCGAGATCATCGAACAGCGTCCGGATCCTCTCCAAGTCCTCTTCGCTGGCGCCATCACCCAACAGATTCGCACGACCACGCACGATCAAGCGTTCGGACCTTGCGCCCTCGTTCTCCCAATAGGCTGCGCCCGCCTCGACCAGCGCACGCGCGAGAACATCCAACTCCTGGCGTCGCTTGCCAATTTCTTCCGAAATGACATGGCCCACTTCACTCAGCGTTCGGCCTTCAACCAATGCATTCAGGAAGTTCGCGGCTTCGCGCATCGAAGACGGCGTTTGCCCCGGTGGGGGTGTGAAGACACGGTTTTCAACATGCCCATCTGCGAAGACAAGAACCACCAAGGCCCGGTCATGACCGAGGCTGACGAACTCGATGTGTTTGATCGGCGCTTCGCGTTTTGGCGCCAAGACCAGACTCGCGCCATGCGTCGCCGTTGACAGAGCAGACCCGACGCGATCCAGCATAGACGTGACGTCAGAGGAATCTCCGGACATCTGCTGTTCGATCGAGGCACGGTCATCGGCATTCAGATCCCGCACTTCAAGGATACCATCGACGAACATCCGAAGCCCCATTTCGGTTGGCACACGCCCAGCCGAAATATGGGGAGACGAAAGAAGTCCCAGGTATTCGAGATCCTGCATGACATTTCGCACGGTGGCCGCGCTGACACGCTCGCTCAGCTCGCGCGTCAAACTGCGAGACCCCACTGGATCGCCTGTCGCCAGATAGCCTTCAACCACACGGCGAAAGACCTCGCGCGAACGCGCGTTCATTTCATCGAGGAGTCTTGAAGCTTCAGTCATTCCGACATGTCTCCGGGGGCGAAGGTATTAAAGGCTGTCATGCGGCGCCGTCAATCGGGGTTGAACTGCGAAGGCGCGACGCCTACACCCGGCCCATTCAAAATGAAGGAGACGGTGATGCGCCCATCGGGTCGAGACATAAGCGAAATGCGTCCCGTTTCAATCGAGACGAACGTGACACGACACGCCGAGGGGTCCTGCCTGATCAAGTGCGGCGACACCCATGTCCTATGCACGGCAAGCGTAGATGAGCGCGTCCCGCCTTGGATGAAGAACTCCGGTCAAGGTTGGGTCACGGCGGAATACGGCATGCTTCCGCGTTCGACGCACACGCGGTCGCGTCGCGAAGCCAAGAACGGCCAGTCCGGACGGACGCAAGAGATCCAGCGCCTGATTGGGCGATCCCTGCGGGCCGCTGTAGATCGGAACGCTTTGGGCGAACGTCAGATCGTCGTGGATTGCGATGTTATCCAAGCGGACGGTGGCACACGATGTGCCTCGATCACTGGCGGTTGGGTTGCGCTGCGCCTTGCAGTGAACGGTCTGATGAAAGCTGGATTGATCGTCACGGACCCGCTGACCGACAATGTTGCTGCTGTATCTTGTGGTCTTTACGCGGGTCAGCCCGTCCTTGATCTGGACTACCCCGAGGACAGCGAGGCCGGCGTTGACGGCAACTTCGTGATGACAGGTCGCGGTCGGTTGATCGAAGTCCAGATGTCAGCAGAAGGCGCGACCTTCTCCCGCGATGAAATGGGGCAACTGCTTGATCTTGCTGACAAAGGTGTCGCGGAACTGGTTGCAGCGCAAGACGCGGCGGTAGGGTGATGCGGAAGTTCACTGGCGACACATTGCTGGTGGCCACGCACAACGCCGGCAAGCTTGAGGAAATCGCAGACCTCCTTAGTGATCATGGCATCGCAATCAAAGGCGCCAAAGAACTGGATCTGCCAGAACCCGAAGAAACCGGCACAACCTTTGTAGAGAATGCGCGGATCAAAGCACATGCTGCTGCCGAAGCAACCGGTTTGCCAGCGTTGGCGGACGACAGTGGAATTGAGGTTGATGGCCTTGATGGCGCACCGGGTGTCTATACCGCAGACTGGTCCGAAACGCCGAATGGTCGTGATTTTGAAATGGCCATGACGCGCACCTGGAATGAACTCGAGGCGCGGAACGCACCTGAACCAAGGACAGCCCGGTTTTGCTGCACCTTTGTCCTCGCCTGGCCGGACGGGCATGATGAGGTTTTTGCAGGCGATGTCGCGGGCCAGATCGTTTGGCCCATGCGTGGCGATCAAGGCCATGGATATGATCCTATCTTTCAGCCAGACGGCCATGACATCACGTTCGGCGAAATGGATCGTTGGAAGAAAAATCGGATGAGCCACCGGGCCGCTGCATTTGCCAAGCTGAAGGCCGCCTTCTGACATGCAGAACTGGCAACGCGCCGGTTTTGGACTTTATGTGCATTGGCCGTTCTGTCAGGCCAAATGCCCATACTGCGACTTCAACAGTCATGTCGTGGCCAACATCGACCAATCCGCCTGGGCCGCAGCGCTGGTGGCCGAGATTGAGCGCCACGCAACCACCCTTCCCAACCGCGTTCTGTCCA